>DATIYD010000001.1:0-2496 GCA_035517975.1 Thermoleophilia bacterium
GTTCACGTAGAAGCCCTTGCCCTCTTCGCCCAGGAGGTACTTGCGGGGAAGCTCGACGTCCTTGTAGATCCAGCCGCCGGTCGAGAGACCCATACGGCCCATGTCCTTGTAGGTGGTGTAGGTGATGCCGGGCAGGTGCGCGGGCACCCAGATGAAGGTCATGCCCTTGTGACCCTGCGCGGGATCGGTCTTGACCAGGGTGCAGTGGCCGCTCGGCGGTCCCCACTTGGCGCATTCCTTGGGACCCGAGACGTAGGCCTTCTCGCCGTTCATGACGAAGGCCTGCTTGTCTTCGTTCCAGGGGGCGACCGTCGTGATGGCGCCCAGGTCGGAGCCGCCGCCCGGCTCGGTCGTGTTGATGCCGGCGAAAGCCTTGCCGGCGGCGACCGCGGGCAGGACCTCCTGCTTGAGCTCCTCGGTGCCGTAGCGGTTGATGATGTACGACCAGCCGATGGTGAGCAGCGTGTAGACCGGCGTGCTCATCGACAGATCGGCGCGCGCGATCTCGTGGACCGTGATCATGGCGTACATGAGGCGCTCGTCGTCGGGCAGCGGCATGCCGCCGTACTCCTCGGGGATGGTGACACCGAAGATGCCGAGCTCGGCCATGCCGGCCGTGATGTCGTCGGGGATACCGTCTTCGGCTTCGTCGATGGCGCGGGCGCGCGGCTCGAGGTTCTTGGTCAGCCACTCGCGGATGGCCTGGCGGTAGAGGTTCTGTTCGGTCGTGTACCTGAAGTCCATGCGGCTCCTCCTCGCGCGACCGGGTGCCGGCCGCTCCTTTGCTCGCCCTCGCGCGCCGACCCCTGAAAGCAGAAACGCCCCCAGGATGCGCCTCGCGCTCGCTGGGGGCTCACGGCCGTAGCGACCGCGACCGAAAGATCGCGTTCGGGCCATGCGTGCAGCACCGACATTCTATACGCGACGGCGCGGCGCCGACAACGTGCCGCCGCGTCCAACGCAAGCGCGCCGAGTTATGCCTCGCGGCCTTTCGCCCCGGGGTCGCCGGCGTGATGGCCCTTCGCGCCGAAGGGAGCCGACAGGTCGACGGCCTCGAAGACCTGGTGCAGGGCGAACAGCAGGGCGGCCTGCGAGTGGCCGAGGTAGAACCGGCGCACGTCGGCTTCTATCTCGGCCCGCTCCGTAACCACCGAGCGGCCGATCAGCAGGCGGGCGATGAAGTCGCGCGCGAGGTCCATGAGCAGGGTGCTCGAGCAGGCCGTGACCACGCCGTGCTCGTCGACCTCGACGACGACGCCGACGCGCCGGTGCACGTTCTGGTGCGAGACGTCCTGGGGCAGGCGCGCATAGCCCGAGAAGAGGTAAGTCTTGACTGCCGTCGTGTCACCTCCGCTGCCGGCGGCCGCGAGCCGCGCCGTGACGAGCACTGGAAACGACGCAAGTCTACCCCGCGCCGCGCACGCCTGCTCGCCCGATCGGCAACGTTCCCCCACTTGCGCTGCCGGTGCGGCGCGATAGGATGAGGCCGCTGCATCCGCGGCCCTGGACCGTGCCGTCACCGGCCGGTCGCGACGGCCGCGGGCCCCCAGCCTCAAGCGTTCGCGGCTGTCTGGGGGCTTTTTTCGTCTTTGCCCAGGCGGCGTGCGACCCGAGCTCGAGTGAGGGCGACGTGAAGGAGGGCCGAAGGTGAGCTCATCGTCCGATGTAGCCGGCAAGCTCATGAGCGCAGGCGACGCCGTCGCGCGCTTCGTGTCCGACGGCGCGATGGTCGCCCTGGGCGGCTTCACCATCAACCGCAACCCCATGGCCTTCGTCTACGAGATGGCGCGCCGGCGCGTGCGCGACCTGCACCTCGTGGCCCATTCCAACGGCCAGGCGCTCGACACCCTGGTCGGCGCCGGCTGCGTGAGCCGTATCGAGGTGGCCTACGGCGGCAACGGCCGCTTCGCCCCGACCTGCGTGCGCTTTCGCAAGGCCGTCGAGCGCGGCGAGATCGCGGTCGAAGACTACTCCAACTACCAGATGGCGCTGCGCTTCCTGGCCGGCGCCCTGAACGTGCCGTTCATCCCGACCAAATCCGGTCTGCACACCGACCTCGTCGCGCGCCAGGGCTTCTCGAGCGAGTACAGGGCGGCCCATGGCCTTCCCGACAAGAAGCTCATCGTGATGCCCGATCCCTTCGACGGCGCCTGCGACGACGTCGTGCTGCTGCCGGCCCTCAAGCCCGACCTCGCCGTCGTGCACGTGCAGACGGTCGGCGACGACGGCACGGTGCGCATCAAGGGGCTCACCTTCGCCGACCTCGAGCAGGCCAAGGCGGCGCGGGCCGTCGTCGTGACCTGCGAGGAGATCGTGCCGGCCGCCGAGCTGCGGGTCGATCCCGACCAGAACGCCCTGCCGCCGTTCCTGGTCGACGCGGTCGTGCTCGCGCCGCACGGCGCTCACCCGACCGCCTGCCGCTACTTCTACGACTACGACCCGGCGTTTCTCAACGACTACCGGCGCGCCGCCCGCGACGACGCGGCCTGGAGCGCG
>DATIYD010000002.1:0-3242 GCA_035517975.1 Thermoleophilia bacterium
TGCAGGTCGAGGCCGGCTACGGCATCAAGCACGTCGCCATGTTCGCCGCCTGGGGCGAGCAGTTCTACGACAAGGGCATGGGCGGCACGCCGCACGTGTTCTTCAGCGACATCGCCGAGGCCTGGGGGCCGAAGTGGAAGGAGTTCATCGCGGGGCGCGACGCGTTGCGCGAGGAGATCGGCGTGGGCGGCATGTACCCCAACGAGGCGACCGTCAAAGAGGTGCGCGCCATCATGGATCAGACCGGCTTCAAGGAGAGGCTCGAGAGCCTCGGCTCGTGGGGCGGCCACCGGCCCGACGACGACGAGTAGCGGCGCCTGCTAGAATCGTCTCGGTCAGATGCGAGAGCCGCGCGAGGCGGCAGCCGGTAAAACGACAAGGAGTGATGGCCGTGGCCAGAGTACGCGTCAAGCTGCCGCTCGGCGTCACCTATCCCGAATCGCCCCGCGACCTCGAGTGCGAGGGAGCGACGGTCGAAGAGATCGTCAAGGCGGCCATCGCCGCCGAGCCGCGCCTCGAGGCGCGCATCTACAAGGACGGCAAGCTCTACGTGGGCGTCTTTGTGAACGACCGCAACATGAACGCGCTGGGCGGCCTCGCGACTGCCGTCTCGGACGGCGACGTGATCCGCGTGCTGCCGCCGATCGCCGGCGGCTGAGCCCCGTCCCGGTCCCGATCCCCAGTTCGCTCCCGCCCCAAGGACGACTCATGACCGAGCTCTCCGAAACGCAGCAGCGTCTGCGCGACCTCGCCGCCGAGCACGACGCCGTCATCCTCGCCCACAACTACCAGCGCCCCGAGGTGCAGGACGCGGCCGACCTGGTGGGCGACTCGCTCGAGCTCGCCCGCAAGGCGGCCGCCACCGACGCCGCGGTAATCCTCTTCTGCGGCGTGCACTTCATGGCCGAGACGGCCAAGATCCTCTCGCCGGCCAAGACGGTGCTCATGCCCGACACGCACGCCGGCTGCCCGATGGCCGACATGGTGACCGTCGAGGGCCTGCGCGCCCTCAAGGCGCAGCACCCCGAGGCCGCCGTCGTCGCCTACGTGAACACGAGCGCCGAGATCAAGGCCGAGGTCGACGTCTGCTGCACGAGCGCGAACGCCCCCGAGGTCGTCGGCCGCATCCCCGCCGAGCAGCCCATCATCTTCGTGCCCGACCGCAATCTGGGCGACTGGGTCGCCGGCCGCACCGGCCGCACCAACATGATCATGTGGGACGGCTGGTGCCCGGTCCACGAGGAGATGACCGCGACCGAGGTGCGGGCGGCGCTCGAGGCCAACCCCGGCGCCGAGCTCATGGCGCACCCCGAGTGCAATCGCGAGGTGCGCGCCCTGGCCAGCGTGATCACGAGCACGTCGGGCATGCTGCGCTACCCGGCGGGCAGCGCGGCACGCACCTTTGTCGTGGCCACCGAGACCGGCCTGCTGCATCGCCTGCGCGCCCTGTACCCCGACCGCGCGTTCGCGCCGGCGGCCCGCGGCGCCGTCTGCCCCAACATGAAACGCACCACCCTGGACAAGGCGATCGCGGCCCTCGACGAAGGCCTGAACGAGATCGTGGTGCCGCCGCGCATCGCCGAGCGCGCCCTGGCGGCCGTCCAGCGCATGATGGGCTGACGAGCGCGCCGCCCGGCCACGGCCGGCACCTTCGACGATGGCCGGCATATGGGCGACGGCCGGCACCTTCGACGACGGCCGGCGCCCCATGCGTGAGATGGCCCCCATCGGGAATGGTCCCAAGTCAGAGCGCCATGCCAGCCGGCGAGGACAATCCCGGGGATGAAGCCGATCGCCGCGACGCGATCGAGTATCTGCTGACGCCGGGCGACCCCGCGCCGCGCACACCGCCGACCGATCGCGACCGCTACGCGTACGTGGTCGAGGGCCAGCTGGCCGCCCGCATAGGCGGTCAGACGCACGTCGCCGGTCCCGGCAGCGTGGTCGCCATCCCGCGCCGTCTCGACCACTCGCTGCGCAGCGCGAACCAGGCGTATGCGCGCGTGCTCGTGCTCGAGGTCGGCGACGATGAGGGCGCCGCGGCGGACGGCGCGCGTCGCGGGGCCACCGGCGGGGCGGCGCCGGGCGAGGCGGCCTGACGCCGACCGGCTCCGCGGTGGGCGCGACGCGGCCGCGCCGCGGGGCGCCACTACCCTTCGGCGCGCACCTGCAGGACCGCGGCGCCGCTGACGCCGTCGTGCTTCAGGTCGATCAGGGCGTCGTTGGCCCGCTCGAGCGGATAGACCTGGATCTCGGTCGTGATGGGGATCGCGGCCGCCAGGGCGAGCAGCTCGGCGGCATCGCGCCGGGTGGAATTGGTGACGCTGCGCACGACGCGCTCGCGGTAGAGCAGCGGGTACTCGATCGCCGGCACCGGCGTCGAGTAGATGCCGCCCATGGCCACGGTGCCGCCCTTGTCGAGCACCTGAAGGGCGTCGATCACCAGGTCGCCGACCGGCGCGAAGATGATGGCCGCGTCGAGCTTGAGCTGCGGGTCGCCCCCGGGCGGCTCGCCCGAGGCGCCGGCCCACACGGCGCCGAGCTCGCGGGCCAGCCGGCGGTGCTTCTCCTCGCGGGTGAACGCGTAGACCTCGGCGCCCCAGTAGCGGGCGACCTGCAGGCAGAGGTGCGCCGCGGCGCCGAAGCCGTAGAGGCCGAGGCGGCGGCCGGCGGCGGCGCCGGCTCCGGCCGGGCCGCCGGCCGCCTCCTTGCCGTGTCCCCAGGGCACGAGACCGGAGATGCGCAGGGAGCGGTAGCCGATGATGCCGGCGCACAGCAGCGGCGCCGCGGCCAGGTCGCTGAGCTCCTCGGCCAGAGGGTAGCTGAAGGCCGCCGGCGCCACGACGTACTCGGCGTAGCCGCCGTCGACGTCCCAGCCGGTGAACCTGCCGGCGTCGCAGAGGTTCTCGTCGCCGCGCCGACAGAAGCGACAGGTGCCGTCGGCCCAGTTCAGCCAGGGCACACCGACCCGGGCGCCGACCCGGTGCTCGCTCACACCCTCGCCGAGCTCCGTGACGCGACCCACGATCTGGTGTCCGGGCACGACCGGCGAGCGGTGCGGTGGCAGCTCGCCCTCGGCGATATGGAGATCGGTGTGACAGACGCCGCAGGCGTTCACCCGGATGAGGATCTCGCCCGGACCGGGATGCGGCCGCTGCAGGTCGACGAGCTCCAGCGGCCGCTCGTCGATCGGCTTGGGCTGACGCAGCAGCATGGCTCTCATGGTCGCCTCCGTACGTGGT
>DATIYD010000003.1:0-2499 GCA_035517975.1 Thermoleophilia bacterium
GCCGGCGACCGCGCCGAGATGATCACAGCCGAACTGCGGCCGCGCATCGTCGACGAGGTCCGCGCCGGCCGGGCCGACAGTCACGCCGGCCTCACCGACCGGCGCCCCGAGCTCTACGGCGCGCTCACGGCGCCCCCCCGGCAGCCCGGCGACCAACCCCAGCGCTAGGCGCCCGGCTTCGCGTCGCGCGACGCGCCGCGCGACGGCTCACAACGCACTCCACGTCGCCAAGCCTGCCTGAGCGTCGACGACGGAGTCGATCGACGGCTAAGCGCCGCCCGACGGCTTCTTGCGCGGCGCCCTCTTCGGCGACGAGGCGGCCTTCTTCGGCGGCGCCTTCTCGGACGCCAACCCCGGTGTCGCCTTCTTCGCCGCCGGCTTCTTGGGCGCTGCCTTGTTCGGCGCCGGCTTCTTGGGTGCCGGCTTGGGCGCGGCCGTCGCGGCAGCCGCCTTCTTGGCCGCCGGAGCCTTTTGAGCCTCGCTCTCAGTCTCGACTCCAGATCGAGGCTCAGCCTCGGAAGGCTCACTTGCCGCTGCCGGTGTACCGCCGGCAGAGGCGGTCTGCTCCGGGGGCGCGCTCGCCGGCCCTGCCGGCCGCGGGGGCGCGCTTGCCGTGCCATGCGGCGCGGCTGTCGCGGTGCGCGACTCGGCGCTCGCCCGCGCGAAGTTGAGCTGCATCTGGGCCAGCGTCGATCGCAGGGTGGCGGACTCGGGGTCGCCTTCACCCTCGACGACCTCGATCAGGCGCCGCAGCGACTCGATGGCGACGCGAGCGTCGGTGAGGTCGCGCAGGTCCCTGGTCTGATCGGTGAGCCCGAGTTTCTCGTAGCCGACCGTCACCAGCGTCACCATCATGTCGCGCACGAGGTCGATCACGTGCAGCTGCTTGAGCTGCTCGCGGTACTGCTCGGCCCGCTCCTGGTCGGTCAGCGGACGCTCGCTCTGGGCCCCGCTTTCGTCGTCGGTCATCGCTCTCGTCACCTCCGGTCGTCGTCGAGGATCGCGTTGGCCAGCGCGACCGTCTCGGCATGAACGTCGTGGATCGATGCCCCCGCGGCGAGCAGGCGCCCCTGGCGTTGCGCGCCGTTGCCCTCGGCCAGCAGGCGCCCGACGTCGTCGAGATGGGGGCCGACTTCGAGCGACTCGCCGGCGGGCCGCGCCCACTCGACCAGCTCGCGCAGGGCGTCGGGCGCCGGCACTTCGCAGCCGCGGTCCCAGTCGACGAGCTTGCCGTCGAGGCCGTAGCGGATGGCCCGCCACAGGTTCTCCTCGATCCAGCGTGTCTCGAGCACCGGCAGGGGGCGGCCTTCGTCGACCATGCCGGCCAGCGTGGCGACCAGCGAGAGCGCGAGGGCGTGCACGGCCAGCGTCTGCCAGGGTTCGGTCTGCACGTCGCAGATGCGCACCTCGACCGTGCCGTAGGAGTGGTGCGGCCGCACGCTCCACCACACCTGGGTGAACTCCTGGATGCTGTCGGTGGCGAAGAGCAGCTCGAAGTAGCGCCGCTGGACCTCCCAGCTGCCGAAGATGTCGGGGATCCCGCAGCGCGGGAACATGCGCACGAAGGTCTGGGTGCGGGCCGAGTGCAGGTGGGTCCAGACGCCGTCGATGCACGGCGAGTTGGCCGACAGCGCGAGCAGGTGCGGCAGAAAGCCGCGCATGGCGTCGCAGACGGCGATGGCGCGGTCGATGCCGCGCACGCCGATGTGGATGTGCTGGCTCCACGTGTTGTTGCGCCAGGCGACGTACTTCAGCTTGTCCTCGACCGCGCGGTAGTGGGGCGTGTCGATGATGCGCTGGTCCTGCCAGGGCGAGAAGGCGTGCGTGCCGGTCGCGCCCAGCGTGTACCCCTGCTCGCGGGCGTGGGCGAAGAGGGCGAGGCGGCGCGCGACGACGTCGCGCGCCGCCTCGCCGAAGCTCTCGCAGCGCGGCGTGGCGACCTCGATCTCGCTCGAGATGAGCTCGCCGAGGATGCGCTCGCGCATGGCCTCGGGGGCGCTGTCACGCAGCAGCTCGAAGCCGTCGGTGAGCGCCAGGCTGCCCGAGTCGAGGATCTGGTACTCCTCCTCGAGGCCGATCGTGAAATCGGTCGAGGTCGCGAAGCGTTCCTCGACCTGGGCGAGGTAGGTGTCGGTGTCGGGCTGCACTGCCGGCCTAGTATACCCACGCCTGCAATGGCGATCGGTCGGGGCTGCACGGCGTGCCCGCGCCCTCGTTTTCGCCCTCTCCCACGAGAAGACGAAGGGCGGGCGGCGCGCCTTTGCAGGCGCGCCGCCCGCCCCCCGCGAGCCTCGGCTCGGCCCGGACGTAGGCGGTGCCGGCCCGGACGGGCCCTCGAGTCGCTCAGGCCTCGCCGAGCCCGGCGGTCCTCTTTAGGCGACGCCGAGCAGCTTCTTGGCGGCAGAGACGGCCTCGATGGCGTCCTCGGCGTAGCCGTCGGCGCCGATCTCGTCGGCCCAGGCGCGCGTCGTGGGGGCGCCGCCGATCATGACCTTCACA
>DATIYD010000004.1:0-18198 GCA_035517975.1 Thermoleophilia bacterium
AGGATGCGCGCGGCCACGTGCTCTGCCGGGGCTGCCTGGACTTCGCCGAGCGCCGTCACACCCGCGTCAAGCAGACCTCTCACCACGTCGCTCACCAGCGTCAGAGCTTCGTCACGGCTTTCCGGCACAGCCGGGCCTACCTTGCCCTGTGCCACCTCGCGGACGTGCAGGACTTCGACCTCTGCGTCGACCAGGCCCGCCAGCGCGGCTGCCGTCGCCGCCGCGCGCCTGGCGCCCTGGGAGTCGTCGATCGGAAGCAGGATGTGCCATCCGCTGCTGGGCAGGCCGCTCGGCGAAACGGCGCCGGCGAGCAGTTCCTCCAGCCCGTCGTCCAAGCCGCGCAGCTCGCGCTCCAAGTCGCGCAACCTGGCGCGCAGCTCCGGCGAGGCCTTCACCGCATCCTGGATGTCACGATCGTCCCGCAGCCCCAGGGCGAACTCCACCAGCACGTCGTCGCTGTACTCGGCCATCGTGAGCCTTGCCTTTCCGGGCTGGGCGGTCTCGCGAGCGACCGCCGGCCATGAGACCCCAGGCGAGTCGTCCGTCTAGGCACTCCGCGCTCGATAGAAGTTCTCCAGCCGGATGCCCTCTTCAGCCGAGATCGCGCCGCTGGCCTTCACGGCCGGAGCGCTGTCGCAATACGCGCCGGAGTGAGGGACCACGATGCGATCACCCGGTGTCTCGAGGGTGTCGATCGGGATGACCAGATCGCGTCTCAGTGAGCGACCGATGACCAGATAGTCGCGTGTCTCCGCGTCGTCACTGACCACGCTCTTGACCTTGCCGATCTTCGTACCATCCCGCGAGAAGACCTTGAGGCCCACGAGGTCGGAGCCCATCACGGTTGCCATGGCTGCCCCCCTTGTCGCTACGCATCGGGTGATGGCCTGTCACCAGATGACTCTACGGCCGCAGACCAGCGTCCCACATCGGCCGGGCGCGGGATCTCGAGGTCGGCCGGTTGACCCACGGACGAATCGCCTGCCAGGCCGATGCCCGCGGCTTTCGTGCACGCGTACTCTGAGTTTGCGGGAGCCAGTCGTGACAAGGGGTGCACGGCAAACGAGAGGGCCGTACTTGTTCAAGGAGGGGGTCGAGATGCCGAACGTCACCATCACATCAAGCCGGGGCCTGCGCCGCTGCGAGCTCTTCGAGCCGCTGAGCGACGCCCAGATCGAAGAGCTTGCCTCGTGCTGCAGACGACGGCCTCTCGTCGCGGGGGAGGCGCTCCTCAGCGAGAACGCCGAGGCGGACGAGCTGTTCGTCGTCGAGCATGGCCTCCTCACGGTCAAGCTGGCCGTGAGCAGCGGGAGCGTCGTCTCGGTGGCCGAGGCGGGCCCAGGCCAGCTCGTCGGCTGGTCAGCCCTGGCGGCTCCCCACGCCTCCTTCGCCGAGGTCGTCGCGCTGACGGATGGCGTGGTGCTCGCGCTGTCGGCCGCGGACGTCGAGAGGGTCCTGTTGCGCGAGCCGGCGGCCGGCTACGCCATCATGAAGAGGATCGCGGGACTCATCTCGACCCGGCTGCGCGACCTCAAGGAGCAGTACATGGAGGCGCTTTCGACTCAGGCATAGCGACTCAGGCATAGCCCGGCCTCAGGCCGGTCTATCACCCGGCCCGGGCCAGGCGCAGCCGGCTGTTCCTCGGGTTCGCACTGCAAAAGCGATAACAACGCTGCTCAGGCGTTGTTTTTGCCGTGCAGAAGCGGTACACTGTTGGAGGTCCAGCCCCGCCTGGACTGTTGCGGTACCTCTTCAAGTACCCCATGGCTCCTCGAGAGCCCCACGTCATCCCCGTGGGGCTCTCTCTTCGTCTCAAGCGCCGGGACTCAAGGGAAGCTGGGGCCCTCTGCGCCAAGGAGTAGCCAATGACGTTGAGTGACACAGTAGAAGAACGCCACGCCGGTGAGCCGCCCGAGCTCGAGCTCGCCGAGGTCCGGGACCTCTTGACCGAAGGTCGAGAACAGGGCTACCTGAGCGCCGAGCACGTCCATGACCTGCTGCAGGACGTCGAGCTCACCGCCGAGCAGATCGACGACATCTTCACGCTCTTCGGCGAGCTGGGCATCGACATCGTCGACGGCGTCGAGCTGCCCGGCAGCCCCCGGCCGGCGGCCGAGGCAGTCGCCCGGCAGGAACAGGAGGAGCCCGCGCCCGCGCTCGACCTCTCGGAAAGGACGCCCTCCTACGATCCGGTGCGCATGTATCTGAAGGAGATCGGCAAGGTGCCGCTCCTCACTGCCGCACAAGAGGTCTCGCTGGCCAAGCGCATCGAGCACCATGACAGCGAGGCCAAGCGCAAGCTGGTCGAGGCCAACCTGCGCCTCGTCGTGTCGATCGCCAAGCGCTACAGCTGGGGCACCATGTCCCTGCTCGACCTGATCCAGGAGGGCAACCTGGGGCTCATCCGCGCCGTCGAGAAGTTCGACTACCGCAGGGGCTACAAGTTCTCGACCTACGCCACGTGGTGGATCCGTCAGGCCATCACGCGTGGCATGGCCGACCAGGCGCGCACGATCCGCGTGCCGGTGCACATGGTGGAGCAGATCAACAAGCTCGCGCGTGTGCAGCGCAGACTGCAGTCGGGCATGGCTCGCGAGCCCACCCCCGAGGAGATCGCCTCTGAGATGGATGTCTCGCCCGCCAAGGTGCGCGAGATCCTGAAGGTCAGTCAGCAGCCCATCAGCCTCGAGTCGCCGATCGGCGACGAGGGAGACTCCGAGCTCGGCGACTTCATCGAAGACCAGGACGCCGTCACGGCGGTCGAGACAGTGAGCGAGATCATGCAGAAGGAGGAGCTCACGCAGGCCCTCTCCCTGCTCCCCTTCCGCGAGCGCAAGGTGATCGAGCTGCGCTTCGGCCTCAAGGGCGAGCACCCGCGCACCCTCGAAGAGGTCGGCCAGAAGTTCGGCGTCACCCGCGAGCGCATCCGCCAGATCGAGGCCAAGACCCTCGCCAAGCTCGCGAGTTATCGCGAGACCGAGGCGCTGAGGGGTTTCCTCGACTAGACGTCCTTCCGCGGCCGCCAAAAACTACCTCTACGCAGGCAGGTCCTGTAGTACTTGACCTAAGTACACTTTTACAGGAAGGTTGGCCTGTCGTTTCAGCTCGCCGCGGCCGTGAGGGAGGAACCGTGACCGAGACACGCAGGCGCTCCTGGGCGGAGCCCTTCAAGATCAAGATGGTCGAGCCGCTCAAGATGACCACCCGGCAGGAGCGCGAGGTCGCCATCCGCGAGGCCGGCTACAACACCTTCCTGCTGCGCAGCGAGGACGTCTACATCGACCTGCTCACCGACTCCGGCACGAGCGCCATGAGCGACCGCCAGTGGGCCGGCATGATGCTCGGCGACGAGGCCTACGCCGGCAGCCGCAACTTCTACCACCTCGAGGCGGCCGTTCGTGAGATCTACGGCTACCGGCACCTCGTGCCTACGCACCAGGGCCGCGGCGCCGAGCACCTCTTGAGCCAGACGCTCATCAAGCCCGGCGACGTGATCCCCGGCAACATGTACTTCACCACCACCCGCCTGCACCAGGAGCTTGCCGGCGGGCGCTTCGTCGATGTGATCATCGACGAGGCGCACGACCCGGCGAGCGAGCACCCCTTCAAGGGCGACGTCGACCTCGCCAAGCTGCAGAAGGTCATCGACGAGGTCGGCGCCGACCATGTCCCCTACGTCTGCATCGCCACCGCGGTGAACATGGCCGGCGGGCAGCCCATCAGCCTGGCCAACCTGCGGCAGGTCCGCGAGCTCACCGCCAGGCACGGCATCCGCATCATCCACGACGCCACGCGTGTGGCCGAGAACGCGTACTTCATCAAGGAACGCGAGCCCGGCTGCGCTGAGATGGGCATCGCCGAGATCGTGCGCGCCCTCTGCGATCTCACCGACGGCTGCACGATGAGCGCCAAGAAGGACGCCCTCGTCAACATCGGCGGCTTTCTCGCGTTGAACGAGGAGGAGGTCTTCGAGGCCTGCCGCAACCTGGTCGTGGTCTACGAGGGCCTGCATACCTACGGCGGCATGGCCGGACGCGACATGGAGGCCGTCGCCATCGGGCTCGGCGAGAGCGTGCAGTTCGATCACATCAGGGCGCGCGTCGGCCAGGTCCGTTACCTGGGCGAGAAACTGCGGGGCTGGGGTGTGCCGATCGTCGTGCCCATCGGCAGCCATGGCGTGTTCCTAGACGCGAAAGCGTTCCTGCCGCACATCGACCAGGACGCCTTCCCGGCGCAGACGCTGGCCGCCGAGCTCTACCTGGACAGCGGCGTGCGCGCCATGGAGCGCGGCAACGTGAGCGCGGGCAGAGATCCCGAGACCGGCGAGAACCGGCGCCCCCGGCTCGAGCTCGTGCGTCTCACCATCCCGCGACGCGTCTACACGCAGGCCCACATGGACGTGGTCGCCGAGTCGGTCGCCGAGGTCTACGAGCAGCGCGCCGCGATCAGGGGTCTGAAGATGATCTACGAGCCCAGGGACCTGCGCTTCTTCCAGGCGCGTTTCGAGCCGCTCGACTGACGCAGGGTCCGGCGGCCGACGCTGGCTTCGAGCCGCTCGGCCGACGTCCGGCCGCGGCCGCTCAGTCGGCGCCGGACGTCGCCTTCATCAGGGCCGCCAGGAGCTCGTCGGTGGTCTGTGTGCCGCCGTCGTCGAGACCGTGCCGGCCGATCATGTGGTCCTGCAGCTCGATGCTGCGGGACCGGCTGTGGTCGTCGCCGCTCTCGGCGGTGACGGCGAGGGCGTGCAGCCTGGCATCGTCGACGGGCAGCGCTTCGACCTCGTGGACCGACCTGCGCAACACCTCCGCCGCGTGAGCGATGCGCTCGTCGCCGGCGCTGTCCTCAGCCTCGGTCGAGCGGAACTCCCGCATCGATTCCAGTCTCTCGACGAGCTGCTGACGGTAGGCCTCGATGTCGACGAGCTCTTCGGTCATGGGTTCGCCTTTCGGTCGTGACTTCCGTCGAGACTCTGGGCGTGCGGTTGCGCCCGCCGAAGCATACCTTCCCGAAACATCGCGACGCCTTCCGGCATAGGATGTCCGCGAACGCTGGAGACACGGAAGAACGGACGTGACGCATGGAGCCCGCTGAGTTTCGCCGTCTCGGCCATGAGCTGATCGACTGGCTCGCCGACTATCGCGAGGGTGTCGCCGACCTGCCCGTCATGAGCCGGGTGCGGCCCGGCGACGTTGCGGCGCGCCTTCCCGCCGAGCCGCCTCTTCGCGGCGACGGCCTCGGCGCCGTGATCGATGATCTGAACGCCACCGTCCTGCCCGGCATCACGCACTGGAACCATCCCGGGTTCTTCGCCTACTTCCCGTCCAACACCGACCTTTCGTCGGTGCTGGCCGATCTCGTCTCCTCCGGCTTGGGGGCCCAGGGCATGAGCTGGCAGACGAGCCCGGCCGCCACCGAGGTTGAAGACGTGGTCATGGACTGGCTGCGCCGGATGGTCGGGCTGCCCGGCACCTTCAGCGGCGTGATCCACGACTCGGCCAGCACCGCGACGTTGTGCGCGTTGCTCTGCGCCCGCGAGCGCGCCACCGGGTTCGGTCAGAACCACGGCGGACTGCAGTCGCAGGCGGCGCCGCTCGTCGTCTACGCCTCCGACCAGGCCCACAGCTCGGTCGCGAAGGCCGCTTTGCTGGCGGGCTTCGGGACCGACAACCTGCGCCTGGTCGAGAGCGACGACGACTACGCCATGCGGGCCGACCTTCTCGATGCGGCCGTCCGCGAAGACCGCGCGGCCGGCCGCGTGCCCTGTGCCGTGGTGGCGACCATCGGCACCACGGCCACCACCGCTCTCGACCCACTGCGCGAGGTGGCCCTGGTGGCCGGGCGCGACGGCCTGTGGCTGCACGTCGACGCGGCCCTGGCCGGCAGCGCCATGATCTGCCCGGAGTACCGCTGGATGTGGGACGGCATCGAGGCGGCCGACTCGCTCGTCTTCAACCCGCACAAGTGGCTGGGCGCCGGCTTCGATCTGTCTGCCTACTACGTGCGCGACGCGCAGCATCTGGTGCGGGTGATGAGCACCGATCCCAGTTACCTGCGCACGGCTCAGGACGGCCTGGTGCGGAACCTGCGCGACTGGGGCATCCCGCTGGGCAGGCGCTTCCGGGCGCTGAAGCTCTGGTTCGTGATCCGCGACTCGGGCGTAGAGGGCCTGCAGGGCCGAGTGCGGCGCGACGTGGAGAACGCCCAGTGGCTCACGCGGCAGATCGACGCTGCTCCCGAGTGGGAGCGCCTGGCGCCGGTGCCGTTACAGACCGTCTGCGTGCGTCACGTCCCGGCGCGACTTTCAGGCGACGACGACGGGCTTGCCGTCCATAACCTGGGGATCGCCGACGCCATCAACCGGCTCGGTCGCAGCTACCTCACGCCGGCGGTGGTCAAGGAGAGACAGCTCCTGCGGGTCTCCATCGGCGCCCAGGCCACGGAGCGGGAGCACGTGGCGGCTCTGTGGGCCGACCTGCAACAGGCGGCTCGCGGCTGAGGGCGCTCCGCGGCCGACGCGCACCCGGGGGCGCGCTTCGACCGTCGCGCGCCCGTTTTCCCCGAGCGGCTCGTGCGGGTCAGACCACGTCGGCGGCGGCGGTGTGCTGGAGCTCGCCGACACCAGTGAGCAGCAGATAGCCGGCGTCGTCTGTGGCGAAGCTCGCCGTCACGGTCCCGGCGTAGTGGTCGCCGTCCCAGGAATCGAACGTGATCTCGCACTCGGTGCTCACGAACGGACAGCTGTCGGTGGGCACGTCTTCAAGCTCCACGTGCCAGCCCCGCGACGTCTCGATCAGCACGGCGTGCGAATGGGGCAGGCTGCCGCCCTCGATCGCCACGAAGGTGAGTTCCTCGCTGCTCTTGGTCATAGCCGGTCCCTCCGACACTCGATGACTGAGGCTTTGAGTACCCGATCGAGGCGCACACGATTCCTCGCGCTCGTTCGGCCGCGTCGAGGCCGGCCCGACAGAGCTCGCGTACCGGGTCACGAGACTGTAGTACACTGCGGGGGTCGACGGAGCACCCGGGAGCGGCGGTGCAGGTGGCATTGCGACCAGGTGTGGCACCCGTCTCGCAGTGTCCGCGTTGCCACGCAAGAAGCGCGCCCATCCCGGCGCGTGCCGCTCTTCGATCACCTGTCGCCCGTTGTGCCGCCCCACGTCCGCAAGGAGAAGAGATGTCCGAGAGAACGCCCGAGTCGGCTACGACATCGCTGCCGGACCCGGCCCCGGCGGATGCCGAGAAGGGTCCCCTCTACCAGACGGCCTCGACGACGGCCACTGACTACTGGAACGACTCGTGCTCCGTCGAGGAGCTGACCTACGCCATCGAGCGCGGCGCCGTCGGGGCGACGACCAACCCGACGATCGTCGGCGCGGTGCTGAAGAAGGAGATGCATCTCTGGCGCGAACGGATCGCGGAGATCGTCGCCCGGAACCCGGCCTGGACCGAGGACGAGATCACCTGGCGACTGATCGAGGAGATGGCCACCCACGGAGCCGCCTTGCTGCTCCCCGTCTTCGAGCGCGAGGGCGGCTTGAAGGGGCGCCTCTCGATCCAGACCGACCCGCGCCTGTATCGCGACGCCGGACGCATCGCCGAGCAGGCCGTCCGTTTCAGCACCCTGGCCCCGAACATGCAGGTCAAGATCCCCGTGACCTGCGCGGGTGTGCAGGCCATCGAGACGGCGACGGCCGCAGGCGTCAACATCAACGCGACGGTCTGCTTCACGGTGCCCCAGGCGCTTGCGGTCGCCGAGGCCGTCGAGCGCGGGCTGCGTCGCCGCGAGGCCGCCGGCGAGGATGTCGCGTCGATGACGCCGGTCTGCACGCTGATGGTCGGCCGCCTCGACGACTGGATGCAGGTGCTCGTGAACCGCGACGGCGTCGTGGCCGATCCGGGCGTCGTGCACTGGGCCGGCATCGCCTGCATGAAGAAGGCCTACGGCATCGTCCGCGAGCGTGGCTATCGCACGCGGCTGCTGGCCGCCGCGTATCGCCACCACCTGCACTGGTCGCAGTTCATCGGCGGCGACGTCGTGTTGACGATCCCCTACAGCTGGCAGCGGCTCTTCAACGACTCCGACATCGAGGTCGTGCCGCGCATGGACGACCCGGTGCCGGGCGAGGTGGTCGACCAGCTCTACCGTCGGTTCCCCGACTTCAGGCGCGCCTACGACGTCGACGGCCTGACGCCCGAGGAGTTCGACGCCTACGGTGCGACGGCCCGCACGCTGCGCAGCTTCATCGAGTCCTATCACGACCTCACGAGCGTGATCCGCGACTTCATGCTGCCCGACCCGGACGTGAAGTAGGGGACCGGCCGGCCCGGTCACGAGAGACCCATGACGCCTTCCAAGAGCGTCCGAGCGGTGACGCTGGGCCGCTACTCACTCGGGGTGGGCGACCGCTTCGCCCACGAGGGCGAGGCGCAGCTTCAGGCCTTCGCGCTCGCGGCACGACGCGGGGTCGACGTCGTTCCCGTATGGAACAAGTCCAACCGCGAGCACGAGGCCGTCGGCTCCGAGCCGGCCGGCGTGCGCGCGGCGGCAGACCGGGCCGTTCGCGCGCTCGACTGGCGGGCGCCCTACTTCGTCGATGCCGACCACGTCACCCTCGAGACGGTCGAGCGCTTCATCGCGCCGTCCGACTTCTTCACGCTCGACGTGGCGGGTGCGATCGGCAGGCCACCTCGGCCCGGCGCCGTCGGAGAGTTCCTCGACCGCCACGCCGACCTCATCGGACGGGTCGACGTTCCCGGCGTGGCCGACCCGCTCGTGCTCACGAGAGAGGCGGCCGCGCGCACGGCGGCCACCTACCTGCACGCCGTCGCCGAGGCCGCCCGCATCTACCGTCACGTCCTCCAGGCACGCGATGGGTCGGCCTTCGTCACCGAAGTCTCGATGGACGAGACCGATACGCCGCAGACGCCCACCGAGCTGCTGCTGATCCTGGCCGCGATCGCCGATGCCGGGATCCCGGTGCAGACCGTCGCGCCGCGCTTCAGCGGCCGGTTCAACAAGGGCGTCGACTACGTCGGCGACGCCGCGCGCTTCGAGCGCGAGTTCGCCGCAGATATCGCCGTCCTCGGGTATGCCGTGCAGGCCTTCGGGCTTCCCGCGGGGCTCAAGCTCAGCGTGCACTCGGGAAGCGACAAGTTCGCCATCTTTCCCGCGATCCGGCGCACGCTGCAGGCTACCGGCGCCGGCGTGCACGTGAAGACGTCGGGCACGACCTGGCTCGAAGAGGTGATCGGCCTGGCCGAGGCCGGCGGCGAGGGTCTCGCGCTCGTCGGCGACCTCTACCAGGCCGCGTTCGAGCGCCGCGAAGAGCTCTGCGCACCGTACGCCAGCGTCATCGACATCGATCCGGCCCGACTGCCGTTGCCCGCCGAGTTCCATGCCTGGTCGGGCCGGCAGGTAGCGGCGGCGGTGCGGCACGACCGGTCAAACCCGGCCTACGACGACAGCGTGCGCCAGCTGCTGCACGTGAGCTACAAGATCGCCGCCGCCATGGGCGCGCGGTTCACCAGCGCGCTCGAATCCTGCCGCGGGCCGATCGCGCGCAACGTCACCGAGAACATCTACGAGCGCCACCTGGTGCCGCTGTTCCTGGCGCCGACCATCGCCGGCGGCGCATCGTAGGCCGGGTCCCGCCTAGACCGTGGCGGGGTGATAGAAGCGCTCGAGCCGCTCCCTGTCCTCACTCGACAGCTCGCCCTTCGTGCTGATGCGTGGCGCGACGTGGAGGTACGAGGTGCCGAAGGGCACTGTGACGCCTTCGCCCCGGCGCTCGACGACGTCGGCGGGCACGACCAGGTCGCGGCGCAGCGAATGTTTGATGACGACGCACTCGGAGAGTGCCCCGGGATCGCAGATCACGTCCTTGATCCTGCCGATCTTGTCGCCCTCGCGCGAGAACGCCTCGAGCCCCACGAGCTCCTGTGCACCGGACGCCATGACGACCTCCCTTCTCCGCCGGCGTCGCCGGCGGTCCGCTCTCATCTGACCACGAGACCGGCCCGGGCACATCGGGCCCGCGGCGGGTCCTCGAGTCGTCCAGTCGACCGGCCTTGCCATCGGTCAGATGACCGATAGGCTGTTGCGCACGGTCGTCTCAAGGGGTGCAATCGTGAAAGAGCCGCGAGAGTACGCATCGGTCGCCATCCTCGGATGCGGCTTCGTCGGGTTCAGCTGGGCGGTCGTCTTCGCGCGACACGGCTTCGAGGCGAGGCTGTTCAACCGGCCGTCGGCCAGCCTCGCGACGGTCAGGAGCAGGGTCCGCGGGGCGCTCGAGCTGCTGAGAGACGAAGGAGTGATCGACGAGCGCACGGTCTCGGCGTCGCTCGACCGGGTGCTCGTCTTCGACGATCTCGCCGAAGCGGTCGGCCCCGCCGGCTACGTGCAGGAAGCCCTCCCCGAGGATCTCGAGCTCAAGCGGGCGACCTTCGCCACGGTCGCGGCGATGACGAGCGCCGACGTCGTGATCGCCTCGAGCTGCTCGGGCCTGCGCCGCGCCGACATCGTGAGCCGGGTCGAGCACCATCCTGAGCGGTGTCTCGTCGTCCACCCCGCCAACCCGCCGCACCTGATCCCCTTCGTCGAGATCTCCGGCGACGGGGCCAGCGACGAAGCAAAGGAGGCTGCCCGGCGCCTGATGGAGGCCATCGGCCAGCGGCCGGTCTTCTGCAGGGAGATCTACGGTCACGTCCTCAACCGGCTTCAGCTCGCGCTGATCGAGCAGGCGCTCTGGCTTGTCCAGCACGATATCTGCTCGGTGCCCGCGGTCGAGGCGGCCCTCACCGACGGTCTGGGTCTGCGCTGGGCCTTCACCGGACCGTTCGGCCTGGAGGAGCTGAACTCGGCGTCACTCGGCGAGGGCCTTCTGAAGTACCGCGAGTACATGCTGCAGGGCTTCGCCGAGCTCGGCGAGGTGCGCGAGATCGATGAGACCTTCGTGGAGCGGGCCGTAGCCGGCTTTGCCCCCGTTCTGCAGGGCAGGGACCACGACGACTACCTCGCCTGGCGAGACCACCTGCTCGCCGGGCTCGCCAGGCTCAAGGCGGGCGGCGGCGCCGCCTAGGGGCAGGGCCGCGCCGTGCGCCCCGCGCAGGCGTGGCTGCCGGCCGCGCGCGTGGCCCACTGCCGGGTGGTGTCACCTGACAGGCCGCGGAGGGGTGTGTACAATCGGTCGTCAAGGGCGACCGACGTCGTCGTTTCGAATCCCGGCATGGTGAGCCACATGACCGCCTTGATCACCCGCACGACAACGGCCGAGGTGCCGCGCGTGGACCGCGGCCCGACCAGGTGACGGTCGCCTCAGAAGGCGCGCTGCCGATGCCTTCGACCTGGTTCGGCAACTTCAAGCGCGGCATCTTCACCGCCACGCCATGGACGCTGCTCGCCGCCCTGGCACTCGGCGCCCTCGCGCTGGCCGGCTTGCAGTGGTTCGTGACCAGCGGCGCCTTCACCATGTTTCCCGAGTCCCACATCATCAGGCAGATCAACGACGACTGGGGTCACATCTCCTATCAGGTCGGCCGCCTCAAGGAGCACCCTCCGCGCAGCACGCCGGTCTACCTCCTGGGCGGTTCGAACATGCGGGTGAGCATCCCCAGCGAGCGTAGCGTGGCGCTGGCGCTCACGCGGCGCACTGGGGTCGCGGTCGAGGTCCACGACTTCGGTTGCACCGAGCAGAACTTCGGCGAGACCATGGCGGTCATCGACAATCTGCCGCGCACCGGCGGCATCGTCGTGATCTCGGTCAACCAGACGAGGTTCGCCTACGCGCCAGCAGTGGTCGACACCGAGGTCTCGGGCAGCCGGCTCGTGATGCTCAGCCCGGCGATCGGCCGGTTCATGGCGAGCCACGGCTGGCGCCTCAAGCATCCGCAGACGATCGAGAGCGGCATCCTGACGTACATAGCCAGCTGGGCCCAGGACAACAAGCGCGCGCTGAGCACGCTGCAGTTCAAGCCCATCCGCTTCAAGCTGCACCCCGACTATGTGGTGTACACCCTGCGCCACAAACAGGGCAAAGTGCGCTTGTACCTGCGCACCGACGGTCGCGTAGGAGGCAGCTTCGACAAGTACTTCGGCTTCAACGCTGCCCTGCTCGACGCGACGGTGCGACTCGCCCGGCAGCGGGGGTTCAAGGTCGTCCTCATGGAGGCGCCGGAGAACCGCGACGTCGTCGGCGGGCGCTTCGACCGTGTGAAGCGGGTCTACGTGCCGTTCTGTCGCAGGCTGGCGGCCAAGTATGGGGCTCGCTACGTCGATTTCAACGACCGCGTCGGCGTGGTCAACGGTGACTTCCGCGATCTCACTCATCTCATGCCCTGGGGGGGCGTCAAGTGGCAGCGCGGGCTGGTCGAAGCGCTCGCGCCGCTGCTTCGCGCCAAGAGCGGGGCCGCAGCCGGCTGACACGCGGGCCGGCACACGGTGTGCTACCATGCCCGACCGTCGAGCGCTCGGTACAGAGCCGACCGGGGAGGTGACATCGTGAGCGGTGGCTGTCGGCGTCCTTCTGTCACCACGATCCCCGGCCGGGCCGACTCCGCGCCGCGACCCGGCGACGGCCGCGTACCCGGCGCTGCGGGTCTGACCCGGCGCGAGGTGCTGATCGGCGGCGGCGGTCTCGCGCTCGCCGCCGCCGTCGGGCTGGATCTGGAGCACGGCCGTCTGACCGCCGCGCTCGAGCGCTCCCTCACGCATTTCCAGGGCGGTCACGTGCCGCCGCCGTCCGGCGCTTCCGTGCTCTATCGCGCCTTCCATTCCAGGGTGCTCGGCCACGCCGTGGACTACGGCGTCGCCCTGCCGCCGGGGGTGGCCGTGGGCACGCCGTTGCCGGTCTGTTTCTGCCTGCCCGGCAGGGGCGGCGGCCCCGCCAGCGTCCTCGGCGCCGGCCTGCACATGGCGGACTTCCTGGGTGAGGTGACCAGGGGTTCGGACCGGCCGTTCGCCCTGGCCTCGGTGGCCGGCGGCCAGAGCTACTGGCACCGCCGGGCTTCGGGCGAAGACTGCATGGCGATGCTCGTCGAGGAGTTCGTGCCGCTCTGCCTGCGACGCTATCGGCTGGGCGGCTCGCGGGCGCGCCGGGCGGCGATGGGCTGGTCGATGGGCGGCTACGGCGTGCTGCTGGCCGCGGAGACCTACCCCGGACTGCTTTCGGCGGTCGTGGCCACGGCGCCCGCGGTCTGGCCGACCTACGAGGACATGATGAACGGGCCGCGCGACGCCTTCGACAGCGCCGCCGACTTCGCCGCCCACGACGTGATCGGCCACGCCGATCGGCTGGCGGGAACGCCGGTGCTCGTCGAATGCGGCACGGCCGACCCCTTCTATCCGTTCGTGCGGCAGCTCTGCCAGAGGCTGCCGGCCGGCGATCACTACCGCTACTCGTTCGGCTCGCACGCGAACGCCTACTGGCGTAGCCTCGAGCCGGCGGCGTTGCGGTTCGTGGCGCGACACCTCGGCTTGCGGCCGTCGGCGCCCTGAACGCCGGTCAGGAAGAGGGCGGCTGAGGCACCGATCCGCCCGATCCGCCACCGGGAGGCGCCTGCTGCAGCCCCGGGGCATTGCCACCGCCGGGCCCGCCGCCGCCGGGCCCGGCGCCGAAGCCGCCGCCCAGACCCTGCCCGGCCATGCTGTGGAACGAGAGCACCCCGAGCACGACGATGACGGCGAGCGCGACGGGCGGCAGGCGGCGCGGCAGGTGCGCGAGCAGCCAGGCGCCGAGGAGCGCGATGAGCCCGATCACCGGCACGTAGAAACGGATCACGTGCACGGTCTGTGAAGCTCCCTGACCGCTCATCTGGGCGGTCCAGGTGTAGGTGGCATAAAGAGCCCACAGCGCGAGCCAGCCGGCCACGAGCGTGGCGGCCACGAGCGCGTCGCGGCGGGCCCGCGAGCGCGCGTCGGCATCGCCCGAGCGACTGCGCAGCAGACGCACGACGATCCAGACGGCGGCGGCGAGGCCGAGGAGCAGCATCGGCATGGCGCGCAGGAGCTGGCCCGGCATGTGCTCGAGGTTGGGCAGCAGCGCAGAGGTCGAGAAGGTGATCTCGCCGGCGGAGTAGCCGGTCGCGGTCGCGGCGCCGTAGACGAGCTGGTTGAAGAGCAGCACTCCGGCCGCGAACAGGCCGATCGATCCGAGCCAGATCGCCACCGTGCGCCATGAGAGGCGGGCGGCGCGGCGTGCCACGACGACCGCGGCGGCTGCGACGATCAGCTCGACGACGTTCGTGTAGCGGATGAAGACCGCGCCGTCGATGGCAAGGAAGCCGAGGAGACCGACGAGCAGCCGTCGCCGCTCGGGAGCGTCGGTGGCCAGCATCGCCCAAAGCAGGCAGCCGGCGCCGGCGGCGATGAGCGAGGCGTCGGTGAACGACGGCATGGTGGCCCGCCAGGCGAAGACCAGCGCGGCGCCCGACGAGCAGTACAGCACGACCGCCCAGACGCCCGCCCAACGGCCGAGCCAGCGGCGTGCGCCGGCGAAGAGGCCGGCACAGGCCAGCGCGCCCCAGAACAGCGGGGTCACGCGCAAGAGGCCGAGCAGGTAGAAGACCACGGCGAAGAAGGGATAGCCCGGGTTCTTCTCGCTGACCCACATGCCCGAAGCGAGGTGGTGCCACTGCAGGATACCCTGGCCGCCGCTGGCGGCGAGCCGGCTGTTCAGGGCCGTGTACTGGGCGTTGGTGAGCAGGATGTGGCCGTGGGTCAGGGCCACGATCGACGCCCGGTAGGCGTAGTCGTCGGGCTCGAGCATCTGGGCGGTCCTGGTCAGCACGGCCACGCAGAACGCCGCAAAGACGACGAGGCAGACGACGATCTCGATCGGCACGGTCCGTGTCCGTGCCCGGGTCTCGACGAAGGCTGTCGCACTGGTGCTCACGGGCCTAGTATCGCCCGCCTGCTTGTGGGCCGTCTGAGCGCGGGCTTCGGGTATCCTGAGAATCGCGCGACACCGCGGGGCCACGAGGCCGAAGCCGATGACCCGCTGGAGGAGGCGTCGTGGATCGCGCCGTCGTGCCTCGCGACGAGCGTGATCGGTAGCCGGGCTACGCGCTGTCCTCCTCGGTCGAGCTCGACCGGTAGATCGGGGCCAGGGCCTCGTAGAAGCGGCGGAAGGTCGGGTACATACGCTCGTAGACGGCGGCGTCGGTCGTCTGAGGCTCCATCGTGCGCTTGACCACGATCAGATCGTCGACTGCGTCCATGTCGGGGTAGACCCCGAGACCGACGGCGACGGCCAGGGCCGCGCCCATCGCGCCGGCCTCGAGCGGGTGCTCGACGACGTTCAGGCGCCGTCCGGTGACGTCGGCGATGATCTGCGTCCAGAGCGGGCTGGCGCTGCCGCCGCCGATCGCCTGCACGGCGTCGATCGAGAAGCCCACGTGCTCCATGGCCTCGATGATCCAGCGGATGTGAAAGGCGACGCCCTCCATCACGGAGCGGGTGAGGTGCGCCCGGGTGTGCCCCAGCGAGAGCCCGAGAAAGGCGCCGCGGGCGTAGTGGTCGAGCACCGGGGCGCGTTCGCCGGCCAGCCAGGGCGTGAAGTACAGGTCTGCGCTGCCGGCCGGCGCCGAGGCGGCGAGCTCATCGAGCACGCGGTAGGTGGAGATGCCGCGTTCCCGAGCCGCTCGGGCCTCTTCGGCGCCGAGCAGGTTGCGGTACCACTGCAGGGCGCCGCCGCCCGACTCCATCTCGCCGGCGATCACCCACTTTTGCGGGTCGATGTGGTTGAGCGCCCAGAAGGGCGTGTCGGGGTCGTTGCGCAGCGTCGCGCTCGAGACGCCGACCCAGGTGGCGGTGCCGATGCACAGATGAGCCTTGCCCTCGCGGTTGGCGCCCGAGCCCGACTGCGCCACGGCCACATCGCCTGCGCAGATCACGACGGGCGTGCCGGCCCGCAGGCCGGTCTGGGCGGCCGCCTCAGGGGTCACCTCGCCGATCACCTCTGTGGGCGGATAGGTAGGCGGCAGCTTCTCGATGGGGATGCCGAGCCGGTCGCAGACTTCCTTGTCCCAGGTCTTCTTGTGGGGATCGAAGAGGAAGAAGACGCTCGCCCCGTGCCAGTCGATGCCCACCACGCCGGTGAGCTTGAAGAGGATGTACTCCTTGCAGTCGAACAGCCAGCGCGTGCGCTCCCACAGGTCGGGGCGCTCCTCCCTGAGCCAGAGGATCTTGGGCAGCACGTCCTTGGCGGTGGGCACGTTGGCGGTGTGCTCGTAGAGGAAGGCGCGCGTCTCCGGCGTGAGCAGGCGATCGGCCTGCACGACGCTGCGCACGTCCTGCCAGCTCAGCATGCGGCTCACCGGGCGGCACTGCTCGTCGACCGGCAGCAGGTTGAACATCTGGGCCGAGACGCCGACACCGGCCACCTCGGCCGGGTCGATGCCGGCCGCCTCGATCACCTCGCGGCTCGTGGCGGCGAAGGCCCGCCAGAGCTCGTCGGGGTCCTGCTCGGCCCAGTCGGAGCGCGGGTAGTAGACCTCGTAGGGCTCGTAGGCCGACTGCACGATGCGACCCTGCAGGTCGGTCAGGACCGCCTTGTCGCCACCGGTGCCGGTGTCGTGGGCCAGGATGTATCTCTGCGCCATGCGCTCCACCTTTGGGATCGAACGGTTGCCACGGTGTGACCGAGGGATGCGGCGCGACGGCCACGGGGGGCCTTGGGCCGTCGCGCCGCTCCCGCCGCCTGCGGCGGCGAGGTCCTCGTGCTCGTCGCTTGCGTCAGGGCTCCGTCGAGGCCACGTCTTCGGGCTCGACGGCTTTGCCGGGCATGGCGAACGAGCGCCGCGCCACGAGCAGGTAGATGAAGTAGATGACCCCGATACCCATCATGATGGCGACGTAGATCCAGGGATCCTTGAACGAGGCGTCACGGAAGATCGAGAGCTCGAAGACGAGCCACACGAGCGAGACGATGATCACCGGCCACTCCCAGGCGCCGAGGCTGAAGCCCCTCCCGGCGGTGGCCAGCTTGCGCCGGGCGAACAGGTAGAGGATCACCGTGATGAAGTAGATGATCGCCGGCATGAGGGTCGCCGCGCTGAACAGCTTGAAGAGCACGCTGGTGCTGTTGGCAAAGGCGGCCAGCACGACCTCGAGAAGCAGGCCGACGATCACAGTGGCGATGAGCGGCGTGCGGTACGCGTGGCTCACGCGGCGCATGATCTGCCAGCCCGGGAAGCGCTCGTCGCGCGACATCGCCCAGACCACGCGGCTCGCGGTGATGTAGATGACGAGGCCGCAGGCGAAGATCGAGAAGAAGACCATGACGAGGAAGATCTTGCCGACTACCGAGCCGAGCACGTGGTCGACGATGTCGGCCACCGGCGTGCCCGAGGCGGTGAGCGCCGGGATGTTCCAGCTCGCCACGGTGATGGCGATCAGGAACGCGAAGCCGAGGATGCCCGAGAGCAGGACCGAGGTCCACATGGCGCGGGGCACGACCCGTTCGGGCTCGTCGGTCTCCTCGGCCAGATTGCCGCAGGCCTCGAAGCCCACGATCGTGAAGGCGCCGAGCAGGAAGGCGAGCACCCAGGGGCTGTCGTGGGTGAGGGTGCCGAAGCCGAAATACGGGTGCACCCCGGCGACCACGCCCTTGCTGAAGAGGTGGCCCCAGTAGAGCTTGCTGGCGATGGCGCCCACGACCAGGATGAGGATCGTGAGGCCGCCGATGCCGACGAGCTCCGTGCCCACGGCGACGCTGTTGATGCGCGCCGACCAGAGGGTCGAGAACATGATGAGCAGGCACTGCGCCAGGATGACGACACCGGTCACGAACCAGGTGTTGGCCGTCGTGCCGGTGTAGCCGAACAGTGCCGGGGCCACGGTCGAGGCCACGGCGTAGTCGACCGCGACCGCGTCGACGACCAGGAAGGCGAACATGAACCAGCCGACCAGCCAGCCGATGTGGGGGTTGGCCAGGCGGGACATCCACTGGTAGGTGTAACCGGCCAGCGGCATGCGCGCCGCCAGGGCGCCGAAGACCAGGGCTACAGCGAGCTGGCCGACGATGACGATCGGCCAGGTCCAGATGCCGAGCGGACCCGCCGAGTTCAGGACGAAGCCGTAGGTGGTGAAGATGCCGGTCGTGATCGAGATGAACGAAAACCCGATGGCAAACGAGGCGAACCGCTTGAGCGAGCGATCGACTTCCTGATGGTAGCCGTACTGCGCGAGGTGCTTGTCGGCAG
>DATIYD010000005.1:0-3591 GCA_035517975.1 Thermoleophilia bacterium
AGAACGCCCTGGCCGCCTGCAAGGCGCAGACCGGGGCCGCCTGACGAGAGAGGCCGGCGGCGGCCGCCCGGGCGGCCGCCGCCGGCCTCTCTCGTCAGGCGGCCCCGGTCTGCGCCTTGCAGGCGGCCAGGGCGTTCTTCAGGAGGATGACGTTGGTGACGGGGCCCACCCCGCCGGGCACCGGCGTCACCTTCGAGGCGACCTCGCAGACCCCGTCGAACTCGAGGCTGCCGACCTGCTTGCCGTCGATGCGGATTGTCGTCACGTCGACGACCACGGCGCCCGGCTTGACCATGTCCTTCTTGATCAGGTTCTGCACCGGCGCGGCGCAGATCAGCACGTCGGCCTCGCGACAGGCGGCCGGCACGTCCTTGGAGAAGACGTGGACCACGTGCACGGTCGCGTTCTTGTTCAGGCAGAGCAGCGCGGCCGGCTTGCCGACGATGTTGGAGTGGTTGACGATCGTGACGTTGAGGCCGCGGTCCTTGCCCTCGTCGTCCTTGTACATCAGCTCGACGCCCTCGCGCGCCAGGATCTCCATGCAGGCCGACGGCGTCGCCGGCGCGAACAGGAAGTCGCCGAGCAGCACGTGACCGATGTTCGCCGGGTTCACGCAGTCAAGGTCCTTGATCGGGTCGATGGCGTTGAACACCGCGTTCTGGTCGATCTCGCCGGCCATCGGCATGAGGGCCAGGATGCCGTGCACGGCCGGGTCGGCGTTCAGGCGGGCGATCAGATCGGTGACCTCGGCCTGGGTCGTGCCCGCCGGCAGGGTGTGGTTGAAGTAGGCGAAGCCCACAGTCCCCGTGTTCTTCTCGATCTGACCGCGGTAGAACTGGGCGCCGCCGTCGTCGCCGACGAGGATGGTCGCGACGCCCGGCTTGATGCCGCGGGCGGCGAGCTTCTCGACCTCGGCGACGATCTCGGCGCGCACCTGCTCGGCGATCGCCTTGCCGTCGATGATCTGCGCTGTCATGTCTCGCTTCCTTCGTTTCGCGGATTGGCGCGCGGCGGCAGAAGCGCCGCGCCTCGCCTACAGCTTGGTATGGGTGACGGCCATGACCTCGGCCCGCAGGTCGACGGCCTCGGCGAGGATACGGTCGAGCTCGGCGCGAGACGAGGCCACGTAGCCCTCGTCCCTGATCGAGCCGAGGTTGATCAGCACGTTCAGGGCGGCGCCCTGGGCGGCCGCCTCGCCGAGGATCGCGCCGATCGCGGCGTCGGTCACGGCGGCGGGGTTGCCGAGCTCGGCGGCCGTCCCGGCCAAGCGGCAGACGTCGAGCGCCACGCGCGCGATCTCGAGCGGCACGTTGGCCGCCACCTTCAGCGCCGCCTGGATGTGAGCCGAGCGGGCGGCCTGCTGCTCGGCGGTCTCCTTGGGCATGCGATAGCCCTCGATCACGCCGTTGTAGGCCGTGGTGTCGTCCTGCAGGAGCTGCTCGAGGCGTGCGCGCAGGGCATCGGAGCGCGTCACGAGGTCGCTCAGCCGCTCCTGGACCGCGGCGAACTTCTCTTTGCCGATCGTCAGGTTGCAGACCATCGACACCAGCGCCGCGCCGAGGGCGCCGGCGCAGGCCGAGACGCTGCCGCCGCCCGGCGCCGGCTTGCCCGACGCGGCGTCGTCGACGTAGACGTGCAGGGGTTGGTCGCGATAGATGATCGCCTCGTCGCTCACCGTGCGTCCTCCGATCCGGGTGGCTCTCACAACGCGAGTGACGGCTCGCCCCGCACCCCCGACGGGCGCCGGGCGAGCGGCCGGGCCGGCGGCGAGCCGGCCGGCGGCGCCCCGGGCGCCGCGGGCCGGCCTGCCGTCAGGCCGCTCGCTGGTCGGTCGTCTCGCCGGCCTTGCTCTAGAACAGGCCGATGATGCGGCCCGTCTGCGTGTCGATGTCGACGTCGACCGCCGCCGGCCGCTTGGCCAGGCCGGGCATGGTGCGCATCTCGCCGAGCAGCGGGTAGAGGTAGCCGGCGCCGGTCGCCGGCCGGATGTCGCGGATCGGCACGCGGAAGCCGCGCGGGCGGCCCTTGAGCGCCGGGTCGTGCGACAGCGAGAGATGCGTCTTGGCCATGCACAGGGGCAGCTTGTCGAGACCCTGCTCGGTGAAGAGCTTGATCTTGGCCTCGGCCTCGGGCAGGTAGTCGACGCCGTCGGCGCCGTAGATCCGCGTGGCGATGGTCTCGATCTTCTCCTTGATCGAGGCCTCGAGCGGATAGAGGAACGTGAAGTCGCCGCCGCGATCGGCCGCCGCCTTGACGACCTCGGCCGCCTCCTGGCCGCCGTCGCCGCCCAGGGCGTGGACGTTGATCGGCACGGCGTCTTCGGCGCCGGCCGCCACGGCGGCCTTGCGCACGATCTCGACCTCGGTGTCGCGGTCGAAGGCGAAGCGGTTGATGGTGACGACCACCGGGATGCCGAAGAACTTCATGTTCTCGATCTGCTTGGCGAGGTTCTCGCAGCCCTTCTCGAGGGCGGCGTTGTTCTCGGCCTTGAGCGCCTCGGGATCGACCGGCATGCCGCCGTGCATCTTGAGCGCGCGCATGGTGCAGGTGATGACGACGGCGCTCGGGGCAAAGCCGCCGTAGCGGCAGATGATGTCCATGAACTTCTCGGCGCCCAGGTCGGCCGCGAAGCCGCTCTCGGTGACGACGTAGTCGGCCAGCTTCATGGCGACCTTGTCGGCGATGATCGAGTTGTTGCCCTGGGCGATGTTGGCGAACGGGCCGGCGTGGATGAGCGCGGCGTTGCCCTCGAGGGTCTGCATGAGGTTCGGCTTGATGGCGTCCTTCAGCAGCACCGTCATGGCGCCGCCGGCGCCGATGTCGTCGGCCGTGAGCGGCTTGCCCGACTTGCTGTAGCCGAAGGTGATGCGACCGAGACGCTCGCGGAGGTCCTTGAGCGAGGTGGCCAGACCGAGGATGGCCATGACCTCGGAGGCGACCGTGATGTCGTAGCCCGTCTGGCGCGGGAGGCCGTTGAGGCGGCCGCCGAGGCCGTTCACGATCTCGCGCATGGCGCGGTCGTTCAGATCGACGCAGCGCCGCCACGAGATGGTGAGCGGGTCGATCTCGAGCTCGTTGCCGTGCATGAGATGGCTGTCGACCATGGCGGCGAGCAGGTTGTTGGCAGTGCCGACGGCATGGATATCGCCGGTGAAATGGAGGTTGAGATCCTCCATGGGGATGAGCTGCGAATAGCCGCCGCCGGCGGCGCCGCCCTTGATGCCGAAGACGGGCCCCAGGGACGGCTCGCGCAGGGCGAGCATGGTGTCGATACCGATGGCGTTCATCGACTCGGAGAGGCCGACGGCGGTGACCGTCTTGCCCTCGCCGAGCGGCGTCGGGGTGATCGCCGTAACGTCGATGATCTTGCCGTCGGGCTTGCTCTTGAGCCGCTCGAGCAGGGCCATGTAGTCGATCTTGGCCTTGTAGCGACCGTAGAGCTCGAGCTCCTCCTCGAGAATGCCGGCCTTGGCGGCGATCTCGGTGATCGGCAGCATGGTCGCCGCCTGGGCGATCTCGATGTCCTTGGGCACCGGGGACTTGCGGACAGGCTTTGCCGGACTCAACGCGCCCTCCTCTGTAGATCCACGT
>DATIYD010000006.1:0-2798 GCA_035517975.1 Thermoleophilia bacterium
CGGAGTGCCCTCGCAGTACTTCCTGCCGGCCTTCACGTCGAACGGCGTCTGGAACTCGTCGCACTTCAAGAACGCCGCGTTCGACGCGGCCGCCAAGGGCTACGACACCACGCTCGACGAGGCCAAGCGGCGCCAGTACGCGGCGACGGCCGCGGGCATCCTGACCGACGAGACGCCCTCGATCATCTCGTACTGGATCAACGTCAACCGGGCGATGAAGAAGAACGTGAATGGCCTCACCTCCGACCCGGCCGAGTTCCTCGACCTGACCACGACCTACCTGTCGTAGACGACCGCGGCAGAGCGTCATCGACAGGTCGCGTGATCTGACAGCGGAGGAGGCGGCGTGGGCCAGCTGATCGCCCGCCGCCTCCTCCTGCTCATACCGACGCTGCTCCTGCTGTCGGTGGTCGTGTTCCTCATGCTCGAGGTCGTGCCCGGCGACCCGGGCCGCGTCAAGCTGGGTCCCTACGCCTCGGCCGCGCAGGTCGCCCAGGTCGACCACCAGCTCGGCGTCGACCGGCCGCTGCCGGTGCGCTACGTGAAGTGGCTCGGCGGTTTCGTCGTGCTGCACTGGGGCACGTCGTGGAACCAGGGCGTGCCGGTCTTCTCGCTCACCATGCATCGCCTCTGGGCCTCGGTCCAGCTCGCCCTCGTGGCACTCGTCATCATCATCCCGCTGGCGGTCGTGCTGGGGGTCACGGCCGCCCTGCGCCGCGACGGCGTCGCCGACCGCGTCATCACCGTCACCAGCCTCTCGCTCACCGTCGTGCCCGAGTTCGTGAGCGGCGTCGTGCTGACGGTCCTGTTCGTGGTGTTCCTCAAGATCTTCCACTACCCGGCGGTGCCGCCGGCCGGCGCGGACCCGCTCACGCGCATCTACTACCTGCTGTTGCCGGCCATCCCGCTCATGTTCGTAGAGATGGGCTACATCGCCCGCATGGCCCGAGCCGGCATGATCGAGGCCCTGAGCATGCCCTACATCCGCACCGCCACCTTGAACGGCCTGCCCCGGCGGCGCGTCGTCTTCGGACACGCCCTGCGCAACGCCATGGCCCCGACGGTGGCCGTGATCGGCACGCAGATCGGCTGGCTGGTCGGCGGCCTCGTCATCGTCGAGGAGCTGTTCGTGTACCCGGGCATCGGCAAGCTGATCGCCGACTCGGCGAAGTTCAAGGACCTGCCGACGCTCGAGGCGACCGTGCTGGTCGTCGCCGTCATCTACATGATCTCCAACCTGAGCGCCGACGTCATCGTCGCCCTGCTCAACCCGCGCGTCAGGTACGGGAGGTAGACGGTGTACGCCGGGACAGTGCCCAGAGGTCCGCGATGAGCGTGCTGCGCTCACCGGGAGACGTCGACCCGCTCGTCGCGGTGACCGCCGGGTCGCCCGCGCCGGAGCAGTCCGAGCAGGTGTTGCGGCGCCGTTACGTGCTGCGCTCGCTGCGCCGCAGCCCCACATTCCTGGTCGGCGTCGCGCTCCTGCTCTTCTGGGTCTTCATGGCGCTGTTCTCGGTACACGTCACCAGGTACGGCCCGTACGCGATCGATCCGCTGCACTCGTTCGCGCACCCGGGGGCCGCCCACTGGTTCGGCACCGACGAAGCGGGACGCGACGTGCTGTCGCGCACGCTGGCCGGCGCGCGGACCGTGCTCGTCATCGCGCCCCTCGTGACCTTGGTGTGCCTGCTGGTGGGCGGCGGCATCGGCCTGCTCTCCGGCTACCTTGGGGGCACGCGCGACGAGGTCATCATGCGTCTCGTCGACGTGGCCCTGGCCCTTCCCGTGATCATCGCCGCGATCGTCGCCGTCGCCGCGCTCGGGCGATCGGTCCCCGTCATCATCCTCGTGATCGGCCTGCTCTTCTCGGCGCCGGTGGCCCGCACCATCCGCGCCGCCGCGGTGGCGGAGAGCCAGAAGGAGTACGTGCAGGCCGCCCGGCTGCGCGGCGAGCCGCCGTTCTACATCCTGACCTCGGAGATCCTGCCCAACATCCTGCCGCCGGTCATCGTCGAGGGCACTGTGCGGCTCGGTTACGCCGTTTTCACCGCGGCCGGACTCGCCTTCCTGGGTTTCGGCGTGCAGCCTCCCTCACCCGACTGGGGCCTCACGATCTCGACCGACTACCAGTACCTGCAGACCGCCTGGTGGACCGTGCTGTTCCCGGCGCTGGCTCTGGCCTCGCTCGTGGTCGGCGCCAACCTCATCGCCGACGGCGTGCGCAAGGCGCTCGCGGAGTGACGGCGTGAGCATCTTCACCAACGAGCCCGCCACGCTGCTGCCAGAGACCGGCGGCGACGCCGTGCTGCGCATCGACGACCTGTCCGTCACGTTCGTGCGGCGCGAGCGTGACCTGCCGGTCGTCAAGCACGTCTCGCTGCAGATCGGGGCGGCCCAGACCTACGGCCTGGTGGGCGAGTCGGGCTGCGGCAAGACGACCATGGCGCTCGCGCTCATGCGCTACCTGGCCGGCAACGGCCGCGTCGACTCCGGTTCCATCACCTTCGACGGCGAGGACATGCTCGTCATGTCCGAGGACCGCCTGCGCGAGGTGCGGGGCACCAAGCTGGGCATGGTCTACCAGGACCCGGCGACGGCCCTCAACCCCTCGATCCGCGTCGGCGACCAGATGGCCGAGGTGATCCGCTTCCACACCGGCATCTCCAGGAAGGACGCGCTCGAGCGCGCCGCCGCCGCGCTCGAGCGCGTGGCCATGCCCGACCCCTCGGGCGCGCTGCGGCGCTACCCGTTCCAGCTCTCGGGCGGCCAGCAGCAGCGCGTGGTCATCGCCATGGCGC
>DATIYD010000007.1:0-9323 GCA_035517975.1 Thermoleophilia bacterium
GCCCCGCCCGCCGTCCTGTACACTAGGCGACGATGACGCGACGCATGATCCCCAACGCCATCACCATCACCCGCCTGTGCGCCCTGCCGGTCTTCCTCTGGCTGTACGGTCTGAGCGCCCCGGCGGCAAGCTGGCCTGCCGCGATCCTGGTCCTCGTCGTCGCACTGTCCGACGTGCTCGACGGCTGGCTCGCCCGGCGCTACCAGTGGCAGAGCGATCTCGGCCGCGTGCTCGATCCGGTCACCGACCGCGTTTTGTTCCTCTTCCTGGTCGGCGCGCTGCTGCTGTTCGGCGTGCTGCCCTGGTGGGCGGTCGTGCCGCTCATCGTGCGCGACGGGCTCATGCTGGCCGGGGCGGCGCTCATGCTGTTCCACTACCACGAGAAGCCGCGCATCATGAGGGGCGGCCGCGTGGCGAACCTGACGCTGATCTGCGGCATCGAGTTCTTCATCATCGACGCCCGCGAGCTCGCCTGGCCCGTCTACGTCGCCGGCGCGGCGTTGTACCTGGTCACCGGCTTCCGGTACATCTGGCGCGAATTCGTGCGCCGCCGCGACCGCGCCGCCTCGGCCGTCGCGTCGTAGTAGCCCGGGGGCTGCCGAACCGCCTCTGCTGCCGCCTCACGGCCCGGTCGCCGACGCCGACGGTCGCCCTGGGCTGCGAGTGGCGGCGCAACGAGGGGTGCCGTGAGCTTCTGGTACTATCAGCCCATGGCGAGCGCCTCACAGCTCCATTCCTTCCAGGCAGCGAGGCGATGACCATGCGCGCCGTCGTGATGGCCGGGGGAGAGGGCACGCGTCTGCGCCCCCTCACGAGCAACCAGCCCAAGCCGATGGTGCCGGTCGCCAACAAGCCCTGCATGGAGCACATCATCGAGCTGCTTCACCTGCACGGCATCGAGGACATCGTCGTGACCCTCGCGTTCCTGCCCAAGGCGATCCGCGATTACTTTGGCGACGGCAGCACCCTCGGCGTGAACATCAACTACTCGGTCGAGCAGGTGCCGCTCGGTACGGCCGGCAGCGTCAAGAACGCCGAGGAGCTGCTCGGCGAGCGCTTCATCGTGATCTCAGGCGACGCGCTGACCGACTTCGACCTGACGGCGGTGATCGCCGAGCACGAGCGCCGCGGCGCGATGGCCACCATCGTGCTGAAGCACGTCGAGAACCCGCTCGACTTCGGCGTGGTCGTGGTGAGCGACGAGGGCCGGGTCGAGCGCTTCCTCGAGAAGCCCACGTGGGGACAGGTGTTCTCCGACACCGTCAATACCGGCATCTACGTGCTCGAGCCCGAGGTCTTCGACTACATCCCGGCCGGCCAGTCCTACGACTTCAGCCAGGAGCTGTTCCCCAAGCTGTTCGAGCTCGGCAAGCCGCTCTACGGCACGATCGCCGAGGGGTACTGGCAGGACATCGGGAGCCTCGGCCAGTATCTGGCCGCCAATCGCGACGTGCTCGACGGCAAGGTCAGGACGTCCATCCCGGGCATCAGGCTCGAGAACGACATCTACATCGGCGAGAACGTCAGCATCGAATCGCTCGAGCACGTGACCGGGCCCGCCGTGATCGGCAACTACGCCAAGATCGACCCCAACGCCCGCATCGGCGCCTACACCGTGATGGGCAGCAACGTGGTGGTCAAGGACCACGCCGAGACGCGTTTCAGCGTGATCGACGCCAACACCTACATCGGCTCGGGCACCAAGGTCTACGGGGCGATCATCGGCAAGAACTGCGACGTGAAGCCGGGCGCCACGCTGAGCGAGGGCGCGGCCATCGGCGACGAGTGCGTGATCGGCGAGCAGGCCTACGTGGGCCCCGACGTCAAGGTCTACCCCTTCAAGACCGTCGAGTCGGGCGCCCAGGTCAACTCGAGCATCATCTGGGAGTCGCGTGGCACCGCCCAGCTCTTCGGCAAGGACGGCGTCGTGGGGCTGATCAACGTCGACATCACCGCCGAGCTCGGCCTCAAGCTGGCGCTGGCCTACGGCACCACCTTGCCCAAGGGCGCCAAGGTGGTCACGAGCCGCGACGCGCATCCGGCCTCGCGGGTCATCAAGCGGGCCATCATCAGCGGCCTCAACTCGACGGGCGTCGACGTGCGCGACCTGCGCGTGAGCTCCGCCGCCGTGAATCGCTTCGAGATCAAGGGCGGCAACGCGGCCGGCGGCATCCACGTGCGCATCTCGAGCTGGGACCCCGAGGTCATCCAGATCCAGGCCTTCGAGCCGCCCGGTATCCCGGTGAGCGAGAAGACCCAGAAGGACATCGAGAAGTACTATGGCCGGCAGGATTTCCGGCGCGCCTTCTACACCGAGATGGGCCGTATCCACTTCCCCGATCGGGCGGTCGAGACCTACATGCGCGGCCTCACCAAGGCGTGGGACACGGCCCTCATCCGGGCCCGCGGCTACCGCTTGGTGATCGACTACTCCTACTCGCCGGTAGCCCTGGTGCTGCCCCTCGTGCTGCCCTACCTGAAGGCCGAGGTCATCTCGCTGCACGCCTTCAGCGACGAGCAGAGGACCACGGTGGCGCCCTCGGAGCTCGGCGTGAACATCGCCGACGTGCAGCGCCTGGTCAAGGTGATGGGCGCCGATCTGGGCGCCGTGATGGACCCCGGCGCCGAGCGGCTCTACCTGGTCGACGAGCTCGGCCAGGAGATCCCGCTCGAGCGGGCCCTGCTGCTCTTCGTGCGTCTGGTGGCAGCCACGCTGCCGCCCGGCCGCAAGATCGCCCTGCCGCTCACGGTGACCCGCCTGGCCGAGGACATGGCCGCCCCCTTCGGCGTCGAGATCGAACGCACCAAGGTATCGCTGCCGGCGCTCATGGAGGCCGCCACGGCCGACGACATCGCCTTTGCCGGGGCGATCGGCGGGGGCTACATCTTCCCTGAGTTCCTGCCGGCCTTCGACGCGTTGATGAGCCTGGGCAAGCTCCTCGAGCTCCTCGCGCCGAGCGCCGTGCCGCTGTCCGAACACGTCGCGGCCATCCCCTCGAGCACGCTCGTGCACAAGACGGTCGGCTGCCCGTGGTCGCTCAAGGGCACGGTCATGCGCACCGTGACCGAGGAGCTGCAGCGCAGCGACGGCCACGACCTCAGCCTGCTCGACGGCATCAAGGTCTTCTATCGAGCAGGCTGGGCCCAGATCCTGCCCGACGCCGACGAGGCTCTCTTCCACATCTACGCCGAGGGCGCCGACACCGACGCCTCCGAGCAGATGGCCGAAGGCTTCGTGGGCCGGGTGCGCGCCGTGATCGCCGCCAAGACCGACTAATCCCGCCGCTCCCTCCCCGATCGGTCAAGGCTTTCGCCGGGTGGCCGATGACTACCGCGTGGGCTCCTACTTGCAAGGGAACGCCGACCGCGCGGTGAACCCCTCCACGGGTGAACTGATGACATCGGGCGGAGCGGCCATGAACGACATCGTCGAGCCGGCGGCGGTCGCCGGCGGCACGCCCGCGCGTCGCCGGGGCGCCCGCGCGCCGGCGATTGCATTCGCCGTCGGGCTCATCGTGGTCGCGGCCGCCTTTCTCGTCGTGCAGGGCTATCTCTACGGGCGCGTACCGTTCGGGGTACGCGCCGGCGCCGTGAGCCTGTCCGGCGACCGCGCCGCCCAGGCACGGGCCACGATCGCCCACGAGCTCAGCGCCCGTCGGCTCGGCAGCGTCGTGCTGGAGACCCGCCAGGGAGCGCTCACGGTGCCGCTGAGCGATCTCGGCCTGCGAGTCGACGTGGCGGCCACCGCGCGGCTCGCTGCCCTGCGCGGCCGCGCCCACGTGGCCGGCCTGCGGCCCTGGCTCGGCGGCCGCGGCGAGGTGGCGCCGGTGCTGCGCTTCGACCCCGGCGCCTTTCAGGCGGAGTTGCAGAAGATCGCGCCGGCCGCCGAATCGGCGCCGCGCGACGCCGCTCTCACGCTGGTCGGCGACACGGTGCGCGTACGGCCGGCGCGCAGCGGCCTCGCCATCGACGCCGCCGCCCTGCGGGTCGCGCTGGGGGCCGCGCTCGCCCGGTGGCAGCGCTTCAGCGGCCCGGTGCCGCTCACGGCTTCTCAGCCGGCTGTGAGCACGGCGGCCGCCGAGGCCGCGGCGAGCCAGGCGGCGACCTACCTGAGCACGCCGCTGCGGCTCCGCTACCGCGGCCACGAGGTCGATCTGAGCCCGGCGCTCATGGCCACGATGCTCTCGGTCAGTCCGGGGGCCGACGCGACGACGCCGCTCACCTTCGACAACCCGCGCGGACGCGCGACGCTTCATCGCCTGTTCGCCTTCGCCGAGACGCCGGCGGTCAGCGCCCAGGTGGTCGTCAAGGGCCGCAGGGTGCTGATCACGCAGAGCCGCGAGGGGTTCGGCCTCGACATGCCGCAGCTGCTCTCGGACATGGATTACGCCGCCAGCCAGCCGGGGCTGCGTCAGGTCGTCGTGCCGCTGACCACGCTCGAGCCGACGGTCACGACCGACGACCTGACCACGCTCGGCCTCGATGGTCTGGGCTCGCAGTTCACCACCTACTACGACCAGGGCAACGCCCCGCGCGCCCAGAACATCATGCAGGCCGCCAAGCTCGTCGACGGCACCGTGATCAAGCCCGGCACTGTCTTCTCGCTGAACGACACCCTGGGGCCGCGCACCCTGAACCGGGGCTTCGACTACGCTCCCGTCATCCAGGACGGAGTGCTGCGGCTCGGTGTGGGGGGCGGGCTCTGCCAGTTCGCGACGACGCTCTTCAACGCGGCCTTCTTCGCGGGCCTGCCGATCGTCGAGCGCCACCCGCACGACTTCTTCATCGATCACTACCCGATCGGCCGCGACGCACAGGTGGCCTACGGCTCGCAGGACCTCAAGTTCAGAAACGACACCGGCCACGCGCTGCTCCTGCGCTGCCACGCCGGCGGCGGCCAGGTGACGGTCGTGCTGGTGGGCACCACGGGGCGCACGGTGACCTTCACCACGAGCCGCTTCTACGACAGGCACCCGTCGGGCACGTCACGCAGCCACCCGCGCGTCATCACCGACGACACGCTCTCGCACGGCGTCACCATCTTCGAGCCTGGATTCGACGGCCGTACCGTCAGGGTCGTGCGCACCGTCAAAGAAGGCGACCGCGTGCTCTTCCGCGACACGTTCGTATCGACCTACGCCCCCAAGGACTGGATCAAGCGCATCGGCACCAAGGCGTAGCTGCCGGCGACGTCACGGCGAGAGCGCAGGCCACGTTCGCGCTGAACCGAGGCATCGACGGGGGAGGGGCCGCTGCCGGTGGTGGCGGGCCGGCTCTAGGCCGTCTTGGCGATGACCTGCTTGCAGACGAGCTTGAGCGTCTCGAAGACTCCCAGGCCGCTGACCGCGCAGGCCTCGATCACGGGCGAGCCGGTGTGGTTGAGCAGCTCGTTCAGGTCTTCGACCGAGAAGATGTCGGTGAGGTCGCGCTTGTTCATCTGGATGACGAAACCGAGCTTGGAGAGATCGTCGCCCTGGGCGAGCAGGTTGTCCCAGAGGTTGAGGTAGCTCTCGACGTTCTCGTCTAGGCGGGTGATCTGGGAATCGCCCACGAAGATCACGCCGTCGACCCCCTGCAGCACCAGCTTGCGGCTCGCGTTGTAGTAGCTCTGGCCCGGCACGGTGTAGAGGTGGAAGCGCGTCTGCATGCCCTTGACCGTGCCCAGGCTCAGGGGCAGGAAGTCGAAGTAGAGGGTGCGTTCCTCTTCGGTGGCGATCGAGACGAGCTTGCCGCGCGCCGAGGGGTTGATCTTGCGGTGGATGTACTGGATGTTGGTGGTCTTGCCGCAGAGCCCGCAGCCGTAGTAGACGATCTTGTAGTTGATCTCGCGGGCGGCGAAGTTGATCAGGGGCATATCAGGGCTGCCCCTCGAGGTCGGCGAACAGGTCGTCGATCGCCTTGCCGGCCGTGACTTCGTAGTCGTCGTCTACCGACAGCGCCTCGTTTTCTTCGTCGGAACCCTCGAAGACAGGGCGGAGCACCTCGATCGCGCGCTGCGTGTAGAGCCGCACCTTGCCGACCTGGGTCTCGCGCCCGAAGGTGATGATGAGCAGCACCTGGTCGGAGACCTGGGAGACGTGCAGGTTGGAGGTCTTGCCCTCGTGGAAGAGGAGCGTGAACTCCTTTTCGTCGAGGATGCTGGCGAGCTGCTGCGTGGCGGCGAACGAGCTCGCCGCGAGCGAGGCCAGCGAGAGGGTCTCGGGGTGGTAGTCGTCGGAAGCCGTGGTGATGGGCTGGCCTGAGGTGGAGATGAGCGCGAGGAAGGTCGATCCGGTGACGTCCTTCAGCTTGCGCAGAAGGTCGTCGCAGAGGTCGAGCTGGCGATCGTTGATGACGAGGCCTTTGCGCTTGGCCACGCGGCTCTCCTTTCGGCACGGCGCGCTGTCTCGCGGAAGTATATCAGTATGGTCCGCCGCAAGAATGCCTGCCTACGCTGTGTCTCCTCCTGCGAATATCGTCGGCTTTGGCCGCGAACATGAGCGCCCCGGCGATGCCGCGTCCGGGCGCCGCGGGGCAAGGGCCGGGGGAGACCCCCACGCGTGGTAGACTGCCAAGTCGTGGAGGCGCGCGAAAGACGATGAGCTTCACCGGTACCCTGGCCGAGCTGGCGCTGTGCGATCTGGTCGAGATCACCTCACTCGGCGGCAAGACCGGCGTGCTCGACGTGGTCGGGACCGATGGCAGCGCCGCCGGCAGCCTGGCCTTTCGCGACGGCGCCCTCGTGCGTGCGTCGTGCGGCGCGCTCACCGGCGAGCGCGCCTTCTACGCGCTCATCGGCCTGCGCGAGGGCAGCTTCGTCTTCGACCCCGAGCTCGACCCCGGCGCGGCGACCGGCGACGACCTGCCGACCGGCTCGCTGCTCATGGAGGCCATGCGCCGCGTCGACGAGATCGGACGCCTGCGCGACGCCGTCCCGTCGTACGGCCGTGTCACGCTGCTGGGCGGCGCGCCCGACGATCCGGTCGAGGCCACGGTGCTCGGCTACCTCGGACCCGGGCAGCGCTCCGTGGGCGACATCGTGGCCGGCACGCTGGTCGACGGCACGGCCGACGAGTACGAAGTCCTGCTGGCCCTCGGGCGGCTGTGCGAGCGCGCGGTGGTGCGTCTCGACCTGGCCTAGAGGGTCCGTCCGGCGGCGGGCGGTGACCCGGTGGGGTCGGGACCGCGGGCCGCAGGGAACATCTCAACGTGAAGTTGAAGGTTGACCCCACGTCCTGTAAGGTAGCCATCCCGGTCGCGACCACGGAAGGACAAGCGCGATGGACGACATCATCGACCTGGTTTCGCTGTCCGACGAGGAGCTCAAGGCGCTCATCGGCAGGCTGACCGCCGAAGAGCACGACGTCTCCCGCCAGCGACGCATCCTCCACGGCAAGATCGACATCCTGCGGGCCGAGCTCGTGCTGCGCCTGCAGCGCCACCACGAGGCCGGCGAGTCGGTGATCACCGCCGACGACGTCAGCCGTCTCTCCGAGATCCTGGCCGGCAAGCATCCGGCCGCCGACCTCGGCGAGCGGCCGCCGACCGATCCACCCACGGGCGGTGACTAAGCCGTGTTCTGCCCGAACTGCGGGTACCGCAACTCCCAGGGCGTGAACTTCTGCGTGCGTTGCGGCGCGAGCCTGATCGCCGATCAGCCCGACCCGCAGACGACGATGAACTACGCGCCGGGCGAGAGCCCCGAGGCGCTGTCGCCGCTCACCGGCCAGCCCGACGACGCCTCGCTCGTCATCCGCAGCGGAGGCGGCCGGGCGGGCGAGACCTACTCGCTGTCCGCCGCGCGCACCACGATCGGCCGGCATCCCGACTCCGACGTCTTCCTCGACGACGTCACCGTGTCACGCAACCACGCGGTCGTCACGCGCGAGGACGAGGCCTACGTGATCGCCGACCAGGGCAGCCTCAACGGCACCTACGTCAACCGCCGGCGCATCGAGCGGCAGACGCTGCTCGACGGCGACGAGCTGCAGGTCGGCAAGTACAAGCTCACCTTCATCACGCCGTGAACGAAAAGACCGAAGTCCTGTTCGACATCGGCGACGAGAAGCTCATGACCATCGGCGCGGTCGTCGACCGCCTCAAGGGCGAGTTTCCCGACATCAGCGTCAGCAAGCTGCGCTACCTCGAAGAGCAGGGTCTGGTCACGCCGCGGCGCACCAAGGGGGGGTACCGGCTCTTCTCGCGCGACGACTACCAGCGCCTGATCCGTGTGCTCGCCCTGCAGCGCGACGAGTACCTGCCGCTCAAGGTCATCCGCAAGGAGATCGAGCGCACACCCGCCGGCGTCGCCGCACCCCAACGCGGGGGCTTGCGCAAGGCAGACTTCGTGCCCAACCCGGCCGGCGAGAAGGAGTTCACCGCCGAGGAGCTCCAGCAGGTGGCCTCGGCCGACCCCAGCCTGCTCGCCGAGCTCGAGGAGTTCGAGCTCATCAAGGGCCGTCAGGTCAGCGGCGTGCGCCGCTACACCGAGCTCGAGGCCGGCGTGGTGGCGACCGCCGCGCGCCTCGCGCGGGCCGGCCTGCGCCCCAAGAACCTGCGCGCCATGAAGAGCGCGGTCGACCGCGAGGGCGGCCTGATCGAGCAGGTCATCCTGCCGGCGCTGCGTTCGCACCGCGCCGAGCAGCGCCAGGAGGCCCTTGACGCGCTCGAAGAGCTCGCCCAGGCCATGTCGCAGCTCCAACAGCTTCTGCTGACCCGCTATATCCGCCGCCTCACGGTCTAGGCGCAAGTCACCGACCGCGAGAGCCCGCTCTCTTTTGCTCGAGGAGGACACCGTGCCGGACGCCCAGGTCGATCTCGCCGCCAGGATCCGTGCGATCCCCGACTTTCCCAAGCCCGGCATACTCTTTCGCGACATCATGCCGCTGCTGCAGGACGCGCGCTCGCTGCGGGCCGCCGTCGACCGCATGGCCGAGTGGTCGGTCGGCCGTCACGTCGACGTCGTGCTGGGCGCCGAGTCGCGCGGCTTCATCCTCGGCTCTGCTCTCGCGTACGCCCTGAACGCCGGCTTCGTCTGCGCCCGCAAGCCGGGCAAGCTGCCCTACGACACCGTCTCGGAGTCCTACCAGCTCGAGTACGGCACCGACGCGCTCGAGGTCCACAGCGACGCCATCTCGCCCGGCATGAACGTGCTGGTGCACGACGACCTTCTGGCCACGGGGGGCACGGCAGCGGCCAAGGTGCGCCTCGTCGAGAAGATGGGGGGGACCGTCGTGGGCGCGACCTTCCTGATCGAGCTCGCCGACCTGCGCGGACGCGACAAGCTGCCCGGCGTCGACGTCTTCACGCTGATCTCGTACTGACCCCGCGCCGCGCGCCCGGCG
>DATIYD010000008.1:0-3211 GCA_035517975.1 Thermoleophilia bacterium
GCGATGGCCACGTAGGTCAGCAGCACGACCGGGTCGTTGGCGTCGTCGTCGAGCGTGAGCCAGGACCTGGGCGGTCCCGCTTCGTCGAAGTGCTGCACGAGCAACGCGGTCTTGCCGGCCCCCGCCGGCGCCGACACGAGCGCCAGCGGCGCGCTCGAACCCGCGAGGACGTCGAGCAAAGCGGCCCGCCGCACGAGCTCGAGGTGGGGCCGCGGCGGACGCAGCCGCGACTCGAGCGGGTGCAGGGCGAACTCGAGCGCCGCCCGCGGCTGCAGCAGCTCGGTGGCCATGCGCGGCGCCCTCTACGAGAGATAGATGTAGACGGTCTCGCCCACCCAGGAGTGCCGGTAGGTCCAGTCGGCCACCCAGATCGGCTCGCGCACGCAGCCGTGGCTGGCCGGGAAGGGCGGCACCACGGGGTACCCGTGCATGGCGAAGTTGCGGTAGAAGTCCATCGTGCGCCAGAGGATGGCGGAGCCCAGCCAGGTGCTGGTCGAAGGCGCCTTGCGCAGGATGTGGAAGCGGCCGACCGGCGTGTTGCCGGTGGCGCCGGTCGACACCGCGATGATGCCGTAGGGCTTGCCGCCCTTCACGATCATGAGGATCTGGCGGGTCTTGTCGATCTCGATGTGCGTGCTCGGCGCCTTGTGGCGGGCCTTGATCAGGCGGGCGTGGTCGAGCATGCGCCAGTCGACGGCGTTGAAGACGTAGGTGCGCGGCAGGCGATAGGCCTTCTGGAAGGCGACGATGGAGTCGCCGGCCTCGACCGAGATGACCGAGGAGATGCCCGGCGTGCGAAAGCGCAGCGCCGCGAGACGCCGGAGCAGGATGCGCGCATAGACCCCTCTGGAGCCGACGGCCAGGCGCCTCCAGCCGGCGGTCAGGGTCCTGGCCAGCGCCGGCGAGGCCGCCAGGCTGCCGTCGGCCGCCGCCACGATGTGCAGCTTGAACGCACCGATGCCGTTGGTGGGCGCGGTGAGCACGAGCTTGCCGGCGGCGGCGTGGCCGCTCACGCGGGCCACCCTGCGGCCGTGGTGATACACGTTCACGGTGACGAGGCCGGCATACGAGGCCGGCGCGATCGTGAAGGCCAGCCTGGTGCGGGCCCAGGGCAGCGTCTTGCCGATCGCCACAGCGACGTGGGGCGCGACCGCGAGGGTGATCGGCGTGCCCGCCGAGGCGTCGGCGAGGGTCGCCGTGACGCTGCCGCCGGCCGTCGGCACGAAGGTCGCCGCAAAGTTGCCGCTCGCGTCGGTGGTCGGCGTGGCGACGGTCACCGGGCCGCTGCCGGAGTCGAGCGCGATCGTGACTACCTGCCCGGCGGTCGCCGGCAAGGCGGCGCCCTGCGCCGTGACGCTCGCGCCGTAGACGACGCTGGCCGGGGTCAGCGACCAGGTGATCGTGCTGGCCGGGGCCGGGTCGCCGACCGCCGCACCGGAGGCCGCCGGCGCAGGCGACGGCGAAGCGGCCAGCGCCGCACCCGCCGCGATCGCAGAGACGCCGAGAACGACGAAAACGAGCAGCCCGATGAGAGCCGCACCCGTCCCCGCCGAGCGTCGGCTCCTGTTTGCGAGACTGGTCCTGCCTGCGCGCATCCCGGCTCCCCTGGTCGCTGCCTCTAACCACCCGCGGTCTCCCGACCACCTGCGATTGTAGCGGCGGCCGCGTCGATTGCACAGGCTGGTCGTACGAACGGGAGCGAGCTCACACGATAGTCGCGCCGGCGTTGCGGGCAATCACGCAGAAGTGGATCCAAAAACGCTCAGGAGGGATGACCCATGCGATTGATGAAACGGCTCAGCGCAGTCGTGGGCGTGCTCGCCGTGGTGGCGATCGTGGTAGCGGCACTTGCCCCGGTCAGCCTCGCCACGAAAGCGACGCCGTCGGTGACCCTGAAGGCCAAGCCGACGACGGTGAAGGTCGGCAAGACCGTCACCTTGACCGGCACGGTCAGGCACGCCGTCGCCGGCAGCGGGATCGTGAGGCTGTGGACCGTGGGAGCCAAGAAGGCGACCATGAAGGCGAAGGCCAGGATCTCCAGCACCGGCACGTTCAAGTTCACCGCCAAGGCGGCGAAGGTCGGCCCGGTCACCCTCAGAGTCACCTACAGGGCCGGCACGACCACCGTGCGGAGCAACAAGGTCACCATCACGATCACGAAGTGACCGCGGCCGCCGGGCCCGGGCTTCGTCAACCCGGCGTCCGCTTGGTCAACCACCCTGTCGTCAACCTGCAGGCACGCACGGCGACGGCGCCCTAACCTGCGGCAGGGGGTCGCCTGGTGAATGGCGGCATCATGACATCACTTTCCGACATCATGATGCCATCCTCTCGTGGCCCCCGCGGCGGCCGGCGCCTGCGCCTCCGCCTCGCGCCGCCCGTCACCGTCGGGGTACGATACGGGCAGCCGTCGCTCACCCGGCCGCCCTCGCTCCGGCCGCCGGGCGCTGGCGACGTGACCGGCAGCGGCCAGGCGACCGGCGCGCCGCTCAAACGACAGAGGTGGACCCGATGCTCGACGTGAAGATGGTGCGCGCCAACCCCGACGAGGTCCGCCGGGCCCTCGAGCTGCGCGGCTCGTCGAGCGCCGTGCTCGACGAGTTCCTCTCCGTCGAAGAGGAGCGCCGGCGGCTCACCACAGAGGTCGAGTCGATGCGCTCGGAACGCAAGAAGGCCAGCGAGGCGATCGGCGCCCGCAAGAAGGCCGGCGAAGACGCGAGCGCCGAGATGGCCGCCACCCGCGAGCTCGGCGAGCGCATCAAGGCCAGAGAGGCCGAGCTTGCGGTGAGCGAGGCCCGCCTGCACGAGCTCCTGATCGCCCTGCCCAACATACCGCTGGCCGACGTGCCCGAGGGCGGCGAGGACGACTCGGTCGTGCTGCGCGAGGTCGGCGAGCGGCCCGCCTTCGACTTTCCGGTCAAGGATCACGTCGACCTGGGCGTCGCCCTCGACGTCATCGACATCGAGCGCGCCGCCAAGGTGAGCGGCTCGCGCTTCGCCTACCTCAAGGGCGATCTCGTGCTGCTCGAGCTCGCCCTGGTGCGCTACGGCCTGGACGCGGTCATGGCGGGCGGCTTTCGCCCCGTGCTGCCGCCGGTGCTGGTGCGCGAAGAGGCGATGTACGGCACCGGTTTCTTCCCCACCGACGAGCAGCAGATCTATCGCACGACCGACGGTGAGTGCCTCGTCGGCACGAGCGAGGTGCCGCTCG
>DATIYD010000009.1:0-7509 GCA_035517975.1 Thermoleophilia bacterium
GGCGGCGGCGGCGTACGCCGCCGCCGCCCTCGGGATGAGCTACGCTTTGCGGCTGATCGCCGACTCGGGGGTGGGTCTCGAGTGGCTGCGCTGGCTCTCGCCGCTCGGCTGGGTCGAGGAGTTGCGGCCGCTGACCGGCTCGCGGCTCGTCGCGCTCGTGCCCATGGCCGTCCTGACGGGCGCGCTCGCCGCGGCGACGGTCGCCCTGGCCGCGCGCCGCGACCTCGGCGCCGCTACGCTGCCCGACCGTACGAGCGCCCGCCCGCGCACGAGGCTGTTGGGTAGTCCCCAGGGTTTGGCCGTGCGCCTCGTGCGTCCGACCGTCACCGGCTGGGCGGTGGCCGTCGCCGCGCTCGCGCTGCTCTTCGGCGTCGTGGCCCAGTCGGCCGAGCAGGCCATCACCAGCTCGCCGTCGATCGCCCACACCTTCACCAGGCTCGGCGCGCCGGGGGCCGGGGCGACGGCGTATCTCGGCGTGACCTTCCTCATGGTGGCGCTGCTCCTGGCCGTGATCGGCGTCGGACAGCTCGGCGCCCTGCGCGCCGAAGAGGCGCAGGGCAGGCTCGAGCATCTGCTCGTGCGGCCGGTCTCGCGCGCGGGCTGGCTCGCCGGCCGTCTTGGGGTGGCCGTGGCCATGCTGCTGGCCGGCGGCCTGCTGGCCGGCCTCTGCGCCTGGCTGGGGGCCGCGAGCCAGCATACCGACGTGCGGTTCGGCAGCCTGATCGGCGCCGGGCTGAACGTCGTGCCCCCGGCGCTCTGCCTGCTCGGCATCGGCGTGCTCGTGCTGGGCCTCCGGCCTCGAGCGGCCACCTCTGTCGCGTACGGCCTGCTGGCCTGGTCGCTGCTCGTCGAGGTGTTGGGCGGCACGGCGAGCGTGAGCCACTGGCTGCTCGACACGTCGGTGTTCCATGAGATGTCGGCCGCGCCGGCCGTGGCGCCCGACTGGACGAGCGCGGCCGCGCTCACGGCCGTGGGTGCGGTCGCCGCGGCTCTGGGCGGCCTCGCCTTCGTGCGACGTGACCTGGCCGGCGAGTGACCGAGGCCGGCCGGTGTGGGGCCAACGAGGGTGTGCGAGCGCGGCGAGCGCGGCGAACGTGACGGCGAGGGGGCGGGGGCCCTGGCCCCCGCCCCCTCGCCCGTCGCGCCGCGTGCGAGCCGCTGCCTTCAGGCCTGCAGCACCGACAGGATGTTGCCGGCCGGGTCCTTGAACCAGGCGATCGTCGGTCCACCCTCGGGTGTGGCGATCCCGCGTTCGTCGTGCTCGAAGGCCTCGTAGCGTTCGAAGGTCACGCCCCTGGCCGCCAGCTCGTCGACCGTGCGCACGAGGTCGTCGACCGCGAAGTTCAGCACGGTGAACGCGGCGGCCTGGTGATCGGCCTTCGGATAGATCAGCAGACGCCCGCCGTCGGGCAGGTGCACGTTCAGCAGGCCGTCGTCGTCGCTTGCCACGAGGCCCAGCGTGTCGCCGTAGAACTCCCTGGCCTTCGCCACGTCATCCGTGGAGTAGCTGGCGAAGGAGTGGCTGTCGGCCAGCATCACATCTGGGGCGGCTTGTGGACGCCGATGCGGTTGCCTTCGGAGTCCAGGAAGAAGCCGATGCTGCCTACCATCTGGCCCATGTCGGTCACCGGCATGAGGATCTGGCCGCCGGCGTCGACGGCGCGCTGCATCATGCCCTCAGGATCGCCGTTGCTGTTCAGGTAGATGGTGCAGCCCTGCGTGCTCGGCTTCTGGTTCTCGCCGAGGGCGAGGTCGAAGCTCACCGGCATCGGGCCCTGCATGTCCTCCGGCGGCGCTCCGCCGCCGCCGCCCGGCAGCGCGATACCGTCCATGCCCTCGACCGGCTTGACCTCCATCTGCAGCACGGCGCTGTAGAACCTGCAGGCCCGGGCGAGGTCGGTCACGGGGATATCGGCCCATACGATCTGATTGTCCATGGGACTCCTCCTGTCGGGATACCGGGGCGGCGCATGCCGCGTGAGAGAAGGTGCCCGCAACGGTCGCACGACTACACCGCTGACGGCGGCCCGGGCTCGATGCGGCGGACCGCGACACCAGCCAGGGATCGTCGTGAGGGGGCTCTGCGATCGAGGCAGGGGTAAGGGGCGGCTGGGCGCGGGACGCCCGTGGAGTGCCGCGTCCGCGGGGGCGAAAACGAAAGGGCGGGGCGGCCCCTTGGCCGTCCCGCTCCTCCAGGTATGTCTCGTACTGTTCGGCGCCTTCGTGCCGCGCGGCGTCAGTAGGCCGACAACTGCTGCCAGGAGCCGGGCACGACGGTTGTAACCGTCGTGCGCAGCGAGTCGCTCGTGCAGTTGTTGATGACCGTCTGGTTGTAGCAGATCGTCGAGCTGCCGGACATGTACAGGTCGGTCCCCGTGTCGTCGGACACCTTGGGACAGCCCTCCAGCACGGCCCCGATGATCTGGCCCTGCGTCATGTACATCTCGGCCTCGAAGTTGATCATCAGGCCGGTGAAGATGCCCGTGCAGTCATAGTGGAAGTCGTTGGTCTGCAGACCGTCGTTGTCGTTCTGCATGAAGTACACCATCGGGCTGGCCAGCGTGCCGGTGTTCACGAGGCCGTTCCAGTGCGACTGCTCGGTCGTCGCCAGCAACGGGCACATCAGGGTCGAGGCGACTGCCGTGGGCCCGGAGAAGTCGACGGCCACATCTGCCGTACCCGCGTCGCCGTCGATCCAGGTGTCGCCGAGGGTGATGTTGGTCGGCCCTGGCTTGTTGGTCGAGTCGTAGGTGCCGCTGCTGTTGCCGTCGATCCAGAGGATCCTGGCGTACACCGGCCCCGGCGTGGTCGAGGCCGTGGTGGCGGTGCTCACGCTGAGCGTGGTGGCGTTGCTGTTCTTCGCCCCCTCTATGTTGATCGTGCCGCCCACGTACATGGGGCCGAGCTTGTCGACGACGCTTGCGGCGCTCGTGCCGGTGATGGTCAGGTCGCCGGCCACGTAGAGGCCGGTGGTGTTGACGGTGGTGTTGCCCGTGATCGTGAGGTCGTCGGCCACGTACAGCTTGTTGAAGTTGTAGGTGCTGGTCTTGCCGCTCGCGGCGCCCATCGTGAGATCGCCGCTGTTGCAGCTGCTCGGCACGACGTAGTCGGTGCCGGTCGGTGCCGTCCAGCTCGTGCTGTTCGTGCTCGTCCACGTCGTGTATGGCGTCGTCGTCTTGGTCACGCTGGTCCCGGCCGAGTTGAACAGCGTCGACTTGTTGTTGATCGCAGCCTGCGCCTCTGTCATCAGGGCGGCCTGGTGGGCGCCGTCGAAGTAGTTGCTCAGAAGCCCCACGCCCCCGGTGGTCTTGGTGAGGGTCGGCGTCCCCGTGACGCTGCCGTTGACCTGCAGGCCGAGGGACTGCACCGTGTGCCCCGGATAGGCGAGGTTCGTGCTGCTGTTGCCGGTGAGGTTACCCCCCACCATGACACTGGTCACGTAAGGAGCGCCCGAGTCGTCGGGCGTGCCGTCGTTGTTCACTCCGTAGATGTTGCTTGTGCCGGCCAGCGACATGTTCGTGTCGGTCCAGGCCGCGGCTTTGGGCAGGATGGACACCTTCGTCGACGACGAAACGAGCTCGCGCACGACCGTCTTCTTGCCGTTGTAGGTCGTCGTCGTCTGCACCCAGACCTGGCCGTCGCCGTTGGAGTCGTAGTTGACCGCCGTGTTGATGGGCGTCAGGTTGTCGTATACCTGGTAGGTCACCGACGGCGCGCCGGTCAGCGTGCCGTAGTTGGTGCCCATGGCACCTGTGTTCGTATAGGCGGTCGTCAACCAGCTCGTGTCACTCTCGAGCGCTGTAGCGGCGCTGTTGAGAGCCGCCTCGGCGTAGTAGAGCGAGGTCTTGCTCGATCGTTCCTTCGAGGACATGTGCTGCTGGTTGTCGAGCATCATGACGAGTGTCGCTGCCAGGATCGCGAGCGCAGCGGTGATGCCGATCAGCATGATCAGCGCGAAGCCCTCCTCGTTGGCCTGCCTGCGCATTGCTGCCTCCTAGCTGTTCGTGCCCTGGTTGCGCGGACGCACCGTGGACACGAAGTCGATGTACGTCGGCTTGTCACTCAGGTTGGCGTCGACGACGATCTCGATGTTGATCGCGACGAGATTGGCGACGGTGGTGCTCGTCAACGTTGTCGCGGTCGAGTAGGCGCCGGTCTTGTCGCGGAACACGTACGTGAAGATGGGCTTGTTGACGGTCGACGCCGTGTTCACCACGTTGCTGGCGAGCAGGATCGACTTGTCGCCGGCGTCGCCGATGACTCCGTTGTTGTTGGTGTCACGTGTCCACCACAGTTTCTTCTGGTTGGTCGTGCCTGAGGTGTCGAGCCAGATCGCCGTGGGCAGCGCCTGGGCCTCGCCGTTGGCGCCACTCTGCGCGGCCGTCTGCGCGTTGTTGTAGGACGAGTAAAAGGTGCAGTCGTTGGCGTCGCACACGTACGGGCTCGTCATGGTGAAGATGAAGGGCGTCGTGCTGGCCGAGCTGTTGGGCTGCGCATCGCGCAGCTCCGCCGAGACCCGGTCGAGCGCGTCGCGCGCCGTCGATGCCGCGGTGCCGTCGGCCTGGGCAAAGGCCGAGGTATGGGTCAGCACGATCCAGATGCCGACCAGCATGGTTGTGACGATCGCCATGATGATCATGGAGACGAGTACCTCGATGAGGGTGAAACCCTCCTGCCGACGCTTCATCTTGCGGATGGCTGGGATCCTCATGCCGGCCTCACGATCCGCCGGGGTTCGTGTCGAACTTCATCCACCAGTTGCTGAGCAGGTTGAAGGGCTGGCACGTCTCGGTCGGCGTCGCCGACGACGTGCAGTAGGTGGTCACCGTGTACAGGTAGCCCATGCCGCCGGTGAGGCCTGTCCACTGTACCGTCGAGTTCGTGGGCGAGGCCGCCGGATGCAGGGTGGGCGAGATGGTCACCGTCGCGGTGGGGATGGGAGTCGGGGTGGCGCTCTGGTTCATGGCGTACTGGATCAGGACGCAGCCCTTCGAAGTGACCTCGGCGGAGCTCTTGAAGGCGACCGTGATGGAGTACGGCCCCGTTCCGCCCGACCCCCCGGACGTCGACGTCGCCGTGATGGCGGCCGGGTTCATGACGACCGTCTTGGCTGTCGTAGTGAAGTTGTCACCCGGTCTCGAGACTGAGACAACCACCGTCTTGTAGGCTGGCGAGGCGGTGGGCGTGGGCGTCGTGACCGTGGTTGTGATGGTGTAGGGCGCGCCGCCGTGGACTGCCGTAAAGCTGGGGTTGAACTGCCCGGCTGCGAACGTGCTCGAGTTGAGGTTGTTCTGAGTGATGTCGGCGAAGGCCAACATGCGCACGCGCTCAACACGCGCCTGCGCCAGGTTGGTGGCGATCACTCGGCGCTCGTTCGACGACGTCGTTTTCAGCACGCTCACGAAGAACGGCGTCATGGCCAGGAAGATGATGCCGGCCAGGGTTACGGTCACCAGCAGCTCAATCAGGCTGAATCCGGCGCTCGCCTGGCCCGGCGTGCGCGCTCGCGTGGTGACGCCTTCAGCGTGCCTCATGGTCTTCACGCTCCTCCATGCGGTGCGGCAGCAGTGCGCCGCTCGCGCCTCGGTTCCCAGGCCTTGCCCGTGCCTGTGGCCGACCTTGCAGCCGGAAATCGACGATTGTCTCCATCTTGTCTTCGGCTGCGGCTCGGCCCGAATGAGTTGCGGGTGCAAAGAAGTGTTGTCAAATCAGACAGCAGGCGTGAGCTCCGGGCTGCCGTCGCGTTGCTCGCTGCCGGACGCCGTACCGATGCCGTCGTGGTGGGCGGGTTCATGTCCAGTAGGTGCGGGGCCCTGCGCCTTCTGTGACAGCCGGGCACCAGACGCGCGTAGCCGGATGAGGCGACGGGCGGGCCGCCGGAAGAGGCGACGAGCGTGCCGCCGGATGAGGCGACGAGCGTGCCCATGGCCGTCGCCGCGCGGGAAAGCTATGCTTCGACGATGAGCCTTCCGACCGACATCGGCCTGCCCAGCCAGGTCCTGCCCGACGTTCCGCTCGCGGAGGTGCTCGAGCGCCTCGCGGTGCATACGACGCTGGTCGAGGTCGACTCGCTGGGCCTGCACACGGTGCTCTCGCCGCTCAACCGCCGCGCAGCCGTCGCCAGCGGTCTGCGGCTCACGGTGCACGGTCCCTACGGCTACGAGATCGACCCCGGGAGTCCCGACGAGGCGCTGCGCCGCCGCACCGTCGCGCTGCATCGCCGTCACATCGAAGCGGCCGTCGAGATGGGGGCCCTGCTCTACGTGGCGCATGCCGACTATCGCGACAAGCCCGGCGCGCGCGACGCGGCGGTCGTCGCCGCGCTGCAGGCCACGATCGCCGATCTCGCCGAGATCCAGCGCGAGCTCGGCATGCGTATCGCCATGGAGAATCTGCCCGGGGTCGGCGTTTCGCATTTCACGGCGCCCGGCGACCTCGACCTGGGCGAGCTCGGCTTCGTCCTCGACACCGGCCACGCGGCGATCAGCGGCACCCTCGACGCCTTCCTCGCCGACCCCGAGGCCCACCTGATCCACGTCCACCTGCACAGCAACCTGGGGCCGGCCGACGCCGACGACCCGCATCGTCCGCTCGGCGAGGGTGTGGTCGACGGCGCCGCGGTGCTGGCCGTCGCCCGCGCGGCGGGGGCGACCGTCATCCTCGAGCACCTGGACGAGCCGTCGGCCCTGGCGAGCATCGCCTGGCTCGAGGCACGGGGGCTCGCCTAGATCTCAGTCCCGGAGCGCGGGAGTCACGTTGGCCTCGGCCCCGGAGCGCGGGAGTGGCCTGACCTCGCCGCTCAGCGCTCCGGTTCTTCCGGGTCCTTCGCGCCGGCGCCGACCCGAGGCTGCGACGGCCTGCCGGCGATGAGGTCGTAGAAGCGGTCCTTGAACCGTTGCCCGCGGCCGCTGCGGTGCGCCTCGCGGGCTTGGGCGCGCGCCATCTTCTGCGGGTGGGTCGCGTAGCGCGTCCGCGCCCAGGGCGAACCCGGACGCGCCAGACGCACGGCCCCGACGAGCGCGACGAGCGGCACCCAGACGCCCAGAAAGCCGGTCCACAGCTTGCCCTTCGAGACGGCGATCAGCGAGCAGGCCAGGTTGAGCACGGCGATGAGCGTGAGCGACCAGAACGAGGAGCGCCCCACGTCGTTGCCGACGAGCGGCGGACCGATCATGAGCGAGAGCGCGCCGGCCGCCGCGACGACGACGACGGCGTCGACCGAGATGCGGCCCTGCTCGAGCCAGTAGACGTCTTCGAGATGCAGGATGAGGGCGAACTCGTCGAGTGTGAGGGCCACGCCGGCGCCGAAGAAGAAGGCGAGGAGCTGCAGCGTAAGGCCCGCCGACCCGAGGCCGAACGTGACGAGCCCGACGGTGACCATGATGATCACCCCGAAGACCATGTGATGGATGTGTGTGCCGCCCGGCGTGATGTCGTGGAACCACCACGACACCTTGGCCCTGATCAGGCGCGTGTTCACGCGCACGCCGATGAAGGTGAGCAGCAGGC
>DATIYD010000010.1:0-3074 GCA_035517975.1 Thermoleophilia bacterium
CCGGCGATGGCCCTCGCCGCGCCGGGAAGGCGTTCCCTCGGGCGTGGCGTCCCGATCGTCGTGCACGGCGGTAGTCTCAGCCTCGCGGGGGCGGCGGCCATCGCGGCAGTCGTCGCGGGGGCGATCGTCGTGGCGCTGATCGGCTGGCGCTTCGATCGCCGCCGGGTCGCCAGGCGCGAGCAGGCAGTCGCCCTCACGGCCGCCGCGAGCGCGCGCGACACGGTCCGTGGTCCGAGCAGGGCCGGCGCCGCGCCGTCGCAGAGCCGCCTCGGCGGCGATCTGGCGGGCGCGCGGGCGCGCCGCATGGCTCCTCGCGACGGCGAGGAACGGCGCTAGGTCGCCTCGCTGCGGGCGACCCGGAAGGAACCCCGGACGGGACGGCGACGGGAGCGGCCGCCTGGGTGATGCGGCACGAACACGATAGGATCGGCCGCATGAGTGACCCGGACCTGGTGATCGGGATCGACGTGGCGGCGGCGCGGCCCAGCACCGCGGTAGCGGTGCGCGCGGGCCGCGCCGCCGCGCGTGGTGGCCGGGGCGGCGCGGCCGCCCCGGCCACCGTCGTCGAGTGGATCGAGGCCGACCACCGCGACCCCGACCAGGTCGCGGCCCTGATGGACTGGATCGGCCGTCACGAGCCGGCGGTCGTCGCCGTCGATGCGCCCCAGGGCTACCGGCGGCCGGCGCGAGGCGAGGCGTCTGCCGGCGCCCGACCGGCAAGCGCCCCTGCCGGTTCCCACCCGCCACTGCAGCGGGTCTGCGACCGCGAGCTGATGGCGCGCCGCATCAGCCTGTACCCGGTGCCCACGCGGCAGGCGGTCGCGAGCGGCGAGTCGCGGCTGCCGGAGTGGATGAAGGCCGGCTTCGACTACTTCAGGCGCCTGCGCCGGATCGGCTTCGAGGTTCCCGATCAGCCGGTCATGCCGGGGGCGCTGGGCGGGCCGCCGGCCGCGCTCGAGGTCTATCCCTACGGCGCGTTTGCCACGCTGCTCGGCGCGTTGCCGCCCAGCAAGGCGACCCGAGCCGGCCTGCGTCTGCGCATCGTGGCGCTGCGTCGCGCCGGCCTCGAGTGGGACGAGTACTTCGATCACGATTCGCTCGATGCGCTGGCGGCAGCGCTCACGGCATGGCGCTTTCAGCAGGGCCGGGCCGCGCACCTGGGCGATCCCGCCGAAGGCCTGATCTGGCTGCCGGTCTCCCCCTCCGAGGTGCTCGACACGTACACCGCCTCGTAGGCGCGGCACACCTCCGGGGGCGTGGGTGGTGTGCCGGGCGCCGTGTGCGTCTCGTCGGCACGCCCGCTGCCGGCGCCGGACCGGCCGGCTGGCCGCGAGCGCCGGAGTACAATGGCGGCGACCGGTCTCACGGGACGAACTGGCGGGAGATGACGATGATGGAGATCACCTTCGGCGACGGCCTCAGGGTGCGCGCCGAGTTCGACGGGATGTCCGTCGAGACCGACCAGCCGGTGGCCTCCGGTGGCGACGGCTCCGCCGCCGGTCCCTACCACCTGTTCCTCGCCTCGCTCGGCACGTGCGCGGGGTACTTCGCGCTGCGGTTCATGCGGCAGCGCGGCATCGACACCGAGGGTGCGCGCCTGACGCTCGCCACCGAGAACGACGAGAAGACGGGACTGGCGACGTCGGTCCGGATCGACCTTGCGTTGCCGCCCGGATTCCCCGAGAAGTACCGTGGCGCCATCGTGCTGGCGATGGACCAGTGCAAGGTCAAGCGCCAGCTCGAGCAGCCGCCGACGATCGTGGCCTCCGCGTCATGACCGGGTCCGGCGGGTCCAGAAGGACCGGCACGTCCGGCGTGCGTCGACCGTGAGTCGCGCGTTCGTCAAAGAAGACGACGACGCCCCCGATGCGCCGCTGCCGGACCGCCCCCTGAGCGAGCATCCCAACTACGTCACGCCGTCCGGCCTCGCGCTCCTCGTGGCGCGGCGCGACGAGCTCGAGGCGTCGCGCCTCGAGCTCGCCCGCCAGGCGGCCGGCGGCGACGAGTCGGCCCGCGACCGCCTGCGCTACGTCGAGCGCGATCTGCGCTACTACAGGCGCCGTCTCGAGACGGCGCAGCCCGTCGATCCGGCAAGCCGCGAGGCCGGCGTCGTGGGGTTCGGAGCCACCGTCACGGTGCGCGACGACGCCGGGGCGCAAAGCCGCTACGCGATCGTCGGCGAGGACGAGGCCGATCCCGACACCGGTCTTGTGAGCTGGGTCTCGCCGCTGGCCCGCGAGCTCGAGGGCGCCCGCGTCGGCGACCACGTCGTCTGGCGACGTCCCGCCGGCGCGCTCGGTCTGACGGTCGTGGCGATCGGGCACGCGGCCGATACGACGGCAGCGGCAAGCGGGGGCGAGGAGGCGTAGACCATGCAGTACCGGACACTCGGCCCCATCGACTTCGCACCGTCGGCCCTCGGCTTCGGCGCGATGCGCCTGCCGACGATCGCCGCTGCCGCTGGCGCGCCCGGGCCGGCTCGCATCGACGAGGCGGCCGCGACCGCCATGCTGCGCCGGGCGGTCGCGGCCGGCGTCAACTACGTCGACACCGCCTACGTCTATCACGGCGGCGAGAGCGAACCCTGGCTGGGACGCGCGCTGCGGGCCGTCGCGGCCGATCTGTATGGCGCCGGCGAGACCGGTCTCGCCGAGCTGCGCAGCCGCGTGAAGGTGGCGACCAAGCTGCCGGTGTGGGAGGTCAAGGGCCGCGACGATCCCGACCGGTTGCTGGGCGAGCAGCTCGAGCGCCTGCAGCTCGACTCCGTCGACTTCTACCTGCTGCACGGGCTCAGCGCCGACCGGCTGGCCGTCCTGCGCGAGCATGGCGTGCTGGCCTGGGCCGAGCGCGCCTTGGCCGACGGTCGCATCGGCCATCTGGGCTTCTCCTTTCACGACGACTACGAGGCCTTTCCGCAGATCGTCGACGCCACCGACCTCTGGGAGTTCTGCCAGATCCAGTACAACTACATCGACGAGGAATACCAGGCCGGCACGCGCGGGCTCGAGTACGCCGCGGCGCGCGGCCTGGGCGTGATCGTAATGGAGCCGGTGCGCGGCGGCCAGCTGGCGCGG
>DATIYD010000011.1:0-2941 GCA_035517975.1 Thermoleophilia bacterium
TGCAGGCGAAAGCCGGGATCGAGCTGCTGCAGGGCGGCGAGCGTGAGACCGGTGACGATCGGCGTGGCGATCAGGACCTGGGCGATGATCATGGCGCGCACCGTGTAGATCAGGTCGAGAAAGCCGAGCGGCCCGCTGCGCCACAGGAAGAGCGCCACGATCAGGCCGATCACGACGGGCGGCCACGCCATGCCGGTGTTGATCAGGCTGATCACGAGGTGGCGGCCGCGAAAGTGCGACAGCGCGACCACGGCGGCCGTCGGCACGCCGATCAGCAGCGCGATGAGGATCGACGGGACCGACACCTCGAGCGAGCGCAGCGCGATCGAGTAGACGAGCGGGTTGCCGTGGATGAGCAGTTCGAACGCCTGGACGATGCCGTTCCAGATGAGATGCATATGCGCCCTCCCGTTCGCGTCGCCCCTCGCCGGCGATCACACTCCCGGCTCGTGCCCCAGACTGAAAAAGGGGGCGAAGCCGGCGGCCCTGCGCGCAAGTCTACCCATGCCGCGCGCCCTGGGGTTAGTGGCCGCTCCCCCCTGCACGTCGCCACCCGGCCATGCCGTTTTGCCGGGATACAATCCCTTGGTCTCCGAGCTCGGAAGACCTAAGGGCGACGCTCGCCTATGGAGCCTGAGCCGGAAGGGTACAGCGCGAAAGCGCCGTGTCTCCCAGTGCGGAAAGGAGATGACGCCGTCATGACCCGTCCGCCTGCGGAGGGGGCTCCTCATGTTCCCCTTCGCAAGCGTCGCGCGACGATGACGACACAGCCGGGGGTACCGGCGAGCGCCACCTTCTCCTTCGCCTGGGCCGCAGCGGAGGAGGCGTGCGCGCCTTTTCGGGTCGAACGAGAGGAGCGTCAACCAGCAGCAGCTCTGCCCACTGCCGCCCGTACCCCGGGAGGCTTTCCCCGACAAACCATCTATCCGCATCAACGGTAGGAGGAGCACATGACATCTCTGTCAGGCAAGGCGAAGCGGCACCTCGTGGCCGCGGTCGTGCTACTGGCCGTGGCCGCTTTCGGCATCGTCGGAGCCAGCTTCGCGTTCGGGGCGGACAAGGCGGTGCCGAACGCTTCCCCCGACTACACCAAGCTTCTGCTCGAGACGACCACCAGCGTCCGCGACTCGGGCGTGCTCGACAAGGTCGTCATCCCGGACTTCGAGAAGCGCTACCCCGGCATCACCGTCTCCTACGTCGCGGTCGGCTCGGGTGCGGCGCTCGCCGCGGCGGCCGCCGGTAACTGCGACGCCGTGATCGTGCACTCGCCGGACGCCGAGAAGACGTTGCTGGCCTCAGGCGGGCTGACCATGCGCCTGCCGTTCGCCTACAACTACTTCATCATCGTCGGCCCGAAGGGCGACCCGGCCCACGTGTCGCAGACCAAGTCGGCGGTCGCCGCCTTCAAGGCCATTGCCGCGTACGGCAAGAAGCTCGTCAAGGTCCACAGCAAGCGAGTCCTGTTCATCTCCCGGGGCGACAACTCCGGCACGAACGCAAAGGAGCTGCAACTCTGGGCCGCGGCCGGCGTGACGATCAACCCGGCGAGCCTGCCGAGCTGGTACCAGGAGACCGGATCGGGCATGGCGGCGACGCTCCAGGTCGCCAACCAGAAGAACGCCTACACGCTGACCGACGTGGCGACGTGGCTGAACGTCAAGTCGACGCTGCCGTCACTCTTCGTGCGCCTCACGGCTCGCAAGGACCTGCTGAACCAGTACTCGATCGACCTGTGCAACCAGGCCCAGCACAACTCGGTCAACTCGACGGGCGCCGAACTGCTCGCCGAGTGGCTCGTGAGCGCCGGCGGCCAGAGGGCCCTCGCCGCGTACCACATCAAGGGCCGCCAGGTGTACTACCCCAACTCGTACAAGATCTCGGTCACGAACCTTCCGCCCGCTCCGGCACCCGGGGCGGCGCCCTGAGCGTCGATCGCGGGTAAGCTGACGACGGAGCAGGCCCGACGAAGGAGGGCTTGCCCCACTCGTGGCAGGCGGGCGCTCGACACGGGCGCCCGCCTGCCGTCCGATCCCTGAACGGCGTCGCGTCCACAGCCGAGGAGCACCACATCGACCCCGACGTGCACAGCAGTCCCGGAGCCTCGCCCACACGCCGAGGCGACCGGTCCGCGACGAGGCTGGCCGTCCTCGCGGTGCTGCTGGTCGTCGTCACGATCACCGTCGTCGCCTGTGGCGGGAGCGGGACCGGCGCCGGGGGCTCCGGCGGATCCACCGGCGCCTCGCCGACTCCCAGTCAGATCGAGTCCGCGCAGCCGGGCGACGTGATCAGCTGGTCCGAGGCCGACTCGAGCGTAGGACAGACCCTCACCGTGGAGGGTCCGGTGGCAAGCAGCACGCGCGGCCGTGGTCCCGGCGGACCCGCCCTGTTGCTCAACGTCGGGCTCGACGCCCCCGACCCGTCGCGCTTCGTGGCGATCGTGCCGCTTGCGATCTACCGCCGGTTGTCGGCCGACACGCGCGCCCAGCTCGACGTGGGGATCGTGCGCGTCACCGGGAAGATCATCGGCTTCCGCGGCGCGTCTGCGATCGTGGTGACGCGCCCGGGCGACCTTCGGCTCGGGCAGTAGACGGCGGGTCGGGCGGCAGTTCGAGCCAGTCCTGAGCCTGGGCGCCGACCGCCTGGCGGTCGTGGTCGAAGCCGACCAGCGCGTGCAGGCGCCGCGCGGCCAGCGGCCAGGGGGCCACGATCGCGAGCAGCGCCACGGCGGCGAGGGCGAAGACCCCGAGACGCTCCGGCGCGCCCGAGCCGCCTCCCTGCGAATGCCCACCACTGCTGAGCACGGCGCTGCCCGGCAACGCGCTGCTGCCCGTCGTCGCGGGGATCTGCGCGGCCGTGATGCCGCTGAGCACGTACCCGCTCACGAGGTCGCTCGAGCCCGCGGTCGAAGACTGGGGCAGCGCGGCGTTGGCGGTGGCGGTGG
>DATIYD010000012.1:0-4752 GCA_035517975.1 Thermoleophilia bacterium
GGCCCCCCCCGCCGCTTTTTCGTGTGGCTCGCCGCCGCCGCCCGCGCGGCTCGCCGCCTGGGCCGCCCAGTGCCCTGCTTCTTCTGGAACATTCGTCTAGGCCACGCTCGCGGCCAACGCCCTTCCTGTTGCCCCGGGCGCGGTGTCGGGCGTAGCGTCGGCTGGCTGGGCAACGGCGCCGCTTCGCGGGCGCCGCGCGATCGCCGTAGCCATGAGGTGAACATGGACGAGCCGGTCGTCAGAGAGCTGATCGTCACCGGTCCGCAGCGGGAGCGGCTGTACGACCTGTTCAGCCGCGTCTACGCCGGACGCCGCGACGTGCGCGTCGTCATGGACCGCCGCCGGGCGCCCGAGCTGCGCCTGGTCACGGAGACGGGCGCGCAGCGTCGCCGCCGCGAGCGCCGCGAACGCCCGCCGGTCTGGATCTTCCCGCCCCCCGACTGAACCGTCCGTCCGCGCGATACGACGGCCGTCTCCCGCAGCCGGATGCCCGGGTCGTAGCAGGCCTGCGAGGGTTTGTAGCCAACTTAGACAACAAACCGCTCAAGGAATAGGCAGGACCGCACGACAAAGAGGGTGAGGCGCCCTCGGGCAAGGCGGCGCCGGGGAGGAACGACGTGCGTAAAGGGATCCGCGGCCGACACACGGCACTCGTCGCGTGCGCGCTGGCGCTCGCCGTGCTGGCGGCCTGGCTTGCCGCCGACGATTCGGTGGTCGTGTTCCTCTACGCGCTGCCCGTGCTGGCCGCCGCCCTGATCCTCACCTGGCAGGAGGCCGTGCTGGCCGCCGTCGCCGGCTTTCTCGGCTTTCTCGGTCTGCTCACCCTCGATGCCCGCCTCGTGCTCTATCCCACCATCCTCGCGCTCGCGGTGGTCTGCGCCCTTGCCCTGCTGCTCGCGCTGCGCCACCGGCCGGCGCCGGGCGTGCAGCACGCGCTGCCGCCCTTCACGCCGGCGGCCGGCATGCTCGGCCGCGTGGCCGCCGACCTGGCAGCCTCGCTCGACCTGCATCACCTGCTCGGCTCGATGGCCCAGCAGCTCACCGCCGCCGTCGGCGTCTCGCGCTGTGCCATCCTGCTGGTCGAGGGCGATCATCTGCGCCTGGCCGCCTCCACCGGCGCCGCCCTGGTCGCGCCTTTCGGCGACGGCCACGGCCGGGTGAGCGAGTGGCTGCGCGGCCTGCGCGAGCCGCTCGTGATGACGCCCGGGACCGCCGGCGTCGATCCCACCGAGTTCGAGGAGCTCGGTGCGCTCAAGGTGCTGGCGCTACCGTTCGTCGCCCAGGGCGAGCTCTTCGGCGTGGCGGTGCTCGACGAGCCCGGTCAGGAGGCCGACTTCGACGACGAGCGCATCGCCGTGGGTCAGGCGGTCGCCGGCTTCGCCGCCCTCATGATCAACAACGCGAGTCTCTACGAGCGCCGCACCCAGCTCGCCGCCGAGCTGGCCGAGCGCTCCTCGACCATGGAGGCCCTGCTGCGTCTGGGCTACGAGCTGCGCGCCACCCTCGATCCCGACCAGGTGCTGCGTCGCGTCGCCGAGACCGTGCTCGAGTCGGTGGGTTATCGCCAGGTCGGCCTGCTGCTCTACGACGAGGCAAGCGACGCCTACGAGCAGCGTGTGGCGCTCGGCGGTCCGGCTGGGCAGGCCGGCGACGTGCCGATCGCGCCCGTCCCCAAAGCCGTGTTCGACCAGATGACCCGCCCCGAGTTTCGCATGGGCAATTCGTACTTCCGGCAGCGCCGCCGCCTGGCGACCGCCGACGAGCGTCGCGCCCTGCTGCCGCTGATCGACCTGGGCCGGCGCGGCGACGACGAGTGGCAGACCGGCGACTGCCTGGTCGTGCCGTTCGTCTCGCGCGCGGGGCGTCCCCTCGGCGCGCTCGTGGTCTACGACCCGGTCGACCGCCGCCTGCCGACCATGGAAAGCATCCGCGGCGTCGAGATCTTCGCCAACCAGGCCGCCGTGGCCATCGAGAACGCGCAGCAGTACGCGGCCCTCGAGGTGCAGGAGCTGCGTCTCGAGCGCCAGCTCCGGTCGCAGCGCGACCTGCTGCGGGTGAGCGAGTCGATCCTCTCGACGCTCGACGAGAAGGTCGTCTTCGAGTCGATCACCGAGAAGCTCCGCCTACTCGTCGAGTACGATACGCTGGCCATCAGCAAGGTCGACTGGCAGGGGCGGCGCATCGTCACGGTGTGGGCGCGCGACGAGTACGCCCAGGAGCTGATCGACAACCCGATCGACGTCGAGCAGGGCCTCTGGGGCTGGGCCGTCACGCACGACGAGGCGCTGCTGTGCAACGCGGCGCACTCCGACCCGCGCGCCGCCCAGGTGCCCGACACGCCGGTCGAGCCGCAGGCCTCGATCGTCCTGCCGCTGCACGTCATGAACAAGGTGATCGGCGTGCTCAACCTCGACCGCCTGGGCGGCAAGACCTACACGAACGAGGAGTTCGAGCTGGTCAAGCCGTTCGCCAACCTCGCCGCCATCGCCATCGAGAACGCGTCGCTCTACGAGCGCAGCCAGCTGCGCGCCGTCACCGACCCGCTCACCGGCCTCTACAACCACGGCCACTTCCAGGAGACGCTCGAGCACGAGGTGCGCCGCTGCGAACGCTACGGCGACGCCTTCTCGCTGCTCATGATCGACCTCGACCACTTCAAGCGCGTCAACGACCGGTTCGGCCATCCCCGCGGCGACCACGTCCTGCATCAGGTGGCCAAGATCCTGGGCGCGACCACGCGCGAGGCCGACTACGCGGCACGCTACGGCGGCGAGGAGTTCGCCATCCTGCTGCCCAAGACCTCGCCGGCCGACGCCCGCCTGCTGGCCGACCGTATCCGCGCCCGGGTGCGCGACATCGTGGTCGAGCCGGGCGACGGTTTTCGCATCTCGGCCTCGATCGGCGTCGCCGACTTCCCGGTGTGCGGCCTCGACGCCAAGACCATGCTGGGCGCGGCCGACACGGCCCTGCTGTGGGCCAAGCGGCGCGGCCGCAACTGCGTGCTCTACTACCGCGACGTGCGCGAGATGATGGCGGCCCTGCCGACCGACGACGCCGACGAGCGCTCCTGGCGCAACGGCATCGAGGTGCTGGCCGCCGCCGTCGACGCCAAGGCGAGCTACCGCGAGCATCACGGCGACGCCGTCGCCGAGATGGTGCGCGAGCTCGCCGAGCGGGCAGGCCTGCCCGAGGCCGACCGCGAGATCTACGGCGTAGCGGCGCGCCTGCACGACGTCGGCAAGGTCGGCATCCGCGCCGAGCTGCTCGAGAAGGGCGACCGGCTGACCGACGACGACCGCCGCGAGCTGCGCCGCCACGTCGACCTCGGCGTCGACATCTTCACCAACGCCGAGGCGCCGCGCGAGTTCATCGAGATCGTGCGCCACCATCACGAGCGCTGGGACGGGCGCGGCTACCCCGACGGCCTGCGCGGCGACGAGATCCCCATGGGCGCGCGCCTGATCGCCATCGGCGATTCGTTCCAGGCCATGCTCTCCGACAGGCCGTACCGGGCCGCCCTGACCCTCGACCAGGCGCGCGCCGAGATCAGGCGCGGCGCCGGCGTGCAGTTCGACCCGGTGCTGGCGCGCCTGTTCCTCGACGCCTGCCGCACGTCGGGCGCCGCCGGTGTGGCGCCGGAAGTGCCCGCCCCCGGCACGGCCGGCGCCGCGCCGGAAGCGCCCAAGGCCGGGGCGTCCGGCATCGCCGCGACCGAAGCCCCGGACGCCGTCGACGGCGAGCTGCCGACCCCGAAGCGCACCGCCGACGACTGACCGGGCCGAGGGCCGGCCGGCCCACGGTTGGCAAGCCCTTCGCGCGCTCGGTAAGATACGGACCCCCGGCTCGAGTACCGTCGTTGCAGTTCCGGGCCAGTCCCGCGTCAGTCGTAGTGGAGGTAGCGGTCATGCTGTTGGTAGGCGAATCGATCAACGGGACTCGCAAGCAGGTCGGCGAGGCCATCCAGGCGCGCGACGCCGAGTTCATCAAGACGCTCGCGACCGATCAGGTCGCGGCCGGCGCCAACATCCTCGACGTGAACGGTGGTGTGGCCGGTGGCAACGAGGTCGACGACCTCCTCTGGCTGATCGCCACGGTGCGCAGCGTCACCGACAACCAGCTCATGATCGACTCGGCCAGCCCGGCGGCCCTGGAGGCCGGGGTCGAGGCCGCCATCAAGGACGGCGGCAAGATCCCCCACATCAACTCCATCAGTGGCGAGCAGAGCCGCCAGGACACCGTGCTGCCGCTGGTAGAGAAGTACAAGTGCCCGGTCGTCGCCCTCTGCCTGAACGACGAGGGCATCCCCTGCACCCCCGAAGACCGGTTCGCCGTCGCCGAGATGCTCCACGGCAAGCTCGCCGCCGCCGGCCTGCCGGCCGAGGACATGTGGTTCGACCCGCTCGTCATGACCGTCTCGGCCGATTCGACCGCGGCCCTCGTGACCATGGGCACGCTGGCGCTCATCAAGGCCAAGCTGCCGGGCGTGCGCACGACGGGCGGCCTCAGCAACGTCAGCTTCGGGCTGCCCAACCGCCCGCTGCTCAACCGCACCTTCGTCGCCATGTGCGCCGGCATCGGCATCGACGGCGCCGTCCTCGACGTGCGCAACAAGCAGATGATGGCCACGATCAAGTCGATCGAGGCGCTGCGCAACGAGGACAGCTTCTGCGGCAACTATCTCAAGGCCCATCGCGCCGGACTGCTCGAATAGGACGCTGCGGACCGACGCCCCTCGAGACCGCGTGCGGCGGG
>DATIYD010000013.1:0-2007 GCA_035517975.1 Thermoleophilia bacterium
CGCCCCCCCCCCCCCCCCCCCCGCCACCGCGGCCTGCGGGCCCTCGATCTGGATCTCCACGCCGGCCGAGGTGTTGCGCACCCAGCCGTGCAGGCCGCAGCGCAGCGCCAGGTTGTAGACGAAGGGCCGAAAGCCCACGCCCTGCACCACGCCACGCACCCGCAGGCGCCGGGCGGTCGGCTCACCCTCCCCCCGCCGTGCGGGCGTCAGGTCGGGCATCGGAACTCGTGGTCCTCCTCGACGCGCAGGGTGTGGCAGCCGGTGCAGCGCAACGTGTAGGTGTGGCCGAGCGGCACGTCGTGAGCCTTGCAGAAGTCGATCTGCACGGCGAGCACCTCGAACTCCTCCTCGTCGCAGGCGCCGCAGGGCGTGAGCACCACGTCGCCGAGGCCATAGCTCTGGCGCAGGCCGGCCATGGCCTCGCGCTCGCCGGGGTGGAAGGCCAGGTCGGCCTCGAGCTCGGCGCCGGCGGCTCGCGCGGCGAGCGTTGCGCCGCTGGCCGCCGTGAGCGGCGTGCCGGCGGCGACCTGGCCGGGCAGGTAAGCGAGGCGGTAGCCGCGCTCGAGCAACACCTGCTGAAAGCGACAGCCGTCGGCACAGCGCTCGCCGGGCAGCTCGCGGGCGTGCTCACGCAGCACGGAGTGCGTGACGGCGAAGCAGCGCAGATCGACGTGGTCGACCGCTTCGGGCGGACGCTGCCTGGGCGGCCGGCCGCGACGCCGCGGCTCGTCGGCGGCGACCAGCCCGAGCATGCCGATGTCGGGGGCGGTGCGCAGGGTGGACACCACGGCGTCGAGCCAGCCGGGTGAGAGGGCGAGGTCGTCCTGCAGGCGCACGACGATCTCGCCGCTCGAGAGCTGGAAGGCCGACCCGATGCCGCAGTGAGCGACCTCGCGTTCGCCGGCTTCGAGGGCGATGGCGGCAAGGTCGCCGCGCAGGTAATGGCGGCTCAGGTAGTCGACGACGTCGTCGTGGTGCTGGGCGGCGAGGACGATCACCTCGACGTCGGCTTCACAGTCCTCGCGCAGGCGATGCAGAGTGGCGCGCAGCGCGGGAACACCGTGCGTGGAGACGACGGCGACGCTCACCCTGGCCGCAGCCGCGGCGCCCTCGGGTCTGCGTCCGCCGGGCACCGCGCTCACGCCGCTGGCCTGCTGCCGCCGCGCCCCGCGTTCATGCCGCCGGCACGAGACTCGGAGGACACGCGCCGGTGGCGAGCTCCTCGCGGATCAGCTCGACCACCCGGGCGGCCGCCACGGCCACCGGCGCCGACAACGCCTCGCCGAAGGTCTCGACGTCGAACGCCTCGACCGTGTAGACGACGACCTTGTCGGGCATGGGATAGCCGAGCTCGTGACCGAGCTCGAGGACGGTGCCCAGGTGGATGCTGTGGGCCGAGCCGTAGCGATGGCCGCCGCGGAACTCGTCGGCGTCGACGCGGCCGATCGTGCCGGGCGTGGCGTCGCTGCGCAGGGCGTCGATAATGATCACCTTCGTGAAGCCGCGCACGAGCTCGAGCAGGCGAAGGCCGCCGACCTCGCTCTCGGCGACCTCCACGTCGCTCGGCATGGGGAGCTCCCGAAGACGATGGGCTACGACTAAGCCGAGCCCGTCGTCGGAGAGGATCGGGTTCCCCATGCCGAGGACGAGGGTGGTCATCTGCTACATGTTCCTCTTGGCCGTCGCGACGACCTCGCGGGTCGCCTCGCTGCGCACCGTGATCTCGAGCGGCATCTCGCCGGGCAGCGTATGCGTGGCGCAGCCGAAGCAGGGATCGTAGGCGCGGAAGGCCATCTCGATCATGTTGAGCGTGCCTTCCTTGATCTCGCTGCCGCCGGTGAGCAGCCCCTCGGCCGCCTTCTTGAGCGACATCGAGATGGCGGCGTTGTTGTTGGTCGTGCCGACGATGAGGTTGACGGCGGTGACCATGCCCTTCTCGTCGGTCTTGTAGTGGTGGAACAGGGTGCCGCGCGGCGCCTCGACCACGCCGACGCCCTCGCCGACGAT
>DATIYD010000014.1:0-2735 GCA_035517975.1 Thermoleophilia bacterium
CTGCTCGGGGCTCTTGTCGCCCTCGGTCTGGGCGTGGTCGCCAAGCACGAGGCGATCGCTCCGGGCGCCTACCCCGGCAGCTACATCCGGCTGTTCTTCAGCGACTCGCTGTACTTCAAGGCCTGGTTTGCCACGGCTGCCTTCGCCCTCGCCCTGCTGCAGCCGCTGAGCGCGGCCTCGATGTTCGGCCGGCTGGGCCTGCCGCGGCCGCGCTGGATCGCCCGCTTCCACCGCTGGAACGGCCGCGTGGTGCTGCTGCTCACGCTGCCGGTCGCCTATCACTGCGTCGTTCGCATCGGCTTTCAGGACACGACCGGGCGTGTGCTGGCCCACGCGCTGCTCGGCTGTGTCCTCTACGGCGCGTTCGTCGCCAAGATCATGATCGTGCGCTGGCGTCGCTTCGCGACCTGGGCGATCGCGACGGCCGGCATCGCGCTGCTCGCCGTTCTGGCCGCGACGTGGTACACGAGCGCTCTCTACCTGTTCCGCACCGCGGGCTTTCATCGGTAAGAGGCCTGTCGGCGGCCTTCACCCGGCGGGCTCGCCAGCCTGCGGCTGAGGCCCCGTCCGACGGTCAGCCGCCCGTCGCTCCCGGGTATCACCCTGCACGTGAGCACCGTCTCGAAGGACACGCCGACTCTGCCGGCACACCGGGCGCGCAGCGACGTGGTGGGCAGCCTGCTGCGTCCGCCGGAACTGCTCGCCGCGCGCGACGCCCTGGCGCGCGGCGAACTCTCGCCGGCCGCCTTCAAGGCGGTCGAGGACGCGGCGGTCGACTGGGCCATCGCCCTTCAGGTCGAGGCCGGTCTCGCCGTCGTGACCGACGGCGAGATGCGCCGGCTTTCGTTTCAGAGTCAGCTCACCGAGGCGGTCGACGGCTTCGGCGACTGGGACCTGGACGCGTTCCTCTGGGGCGACTGGCGCAGCGACGAGCTCGGTGAGAAGCGCGTCGAGCGGCCGCCGCTCGCGGTGGTCGGCCGGCTCAGCCGCCGGCGCTTCCTGTCGGCCGAGGAGTTCACCTACGCGCGCCGGCGCACCGATCGCATCGTCAAGGTGACCTTGCCGAGCCCCAGCCTGTTCGCCAACTTCTGGGACCCGGCGCGCTCCGGTGCCGTCTACGCGACGCTCGAGGAGTTCCTCGGTGACGTGGCCGAGATCCTGCGCGGCGAGGTCGACGAGCTGGTGCGCCTCGGTGCGACGTACATCCAGCTCGACGCGCCGCACTACCCGCTGCTCGTCGATCCGGCCTACCGGCGCTTCTACGAAAGCAGAGGCTGGCCGGCAGAGCGCTGGATCGCGCTCGGCGTCGAGCTCGACAACCACGTGATCGGCGATCACCCCGGGGTGACCTTCGCCATGCATCTCTGCAAGGGCAACCAGATGAGCCGCTGGCTGGCGAGCGGCGGCTACGAGCGGATCGCGCGTGACCTGTTCGGCAAGGTCCACGTGCAGCGCTTCCTGCTCGAGTACGACGACGAACGCTCGGGCGGCTTCGCGCCGCTCGCGGGCGCGCCCGACGACGTCGTCGTCGTGCTCGGTCTCGTGACGACCAAGCACGGCCGGCTGGAGGCCGGCGCCGCGCTCGAGGCTCGCATCGCCGAGGCGGCCACCGTCGTCCCCCTCGAGCGCCTGGCGCTGTCGCCGCAGTGCGGCTTTGCCACCTCGATCGTGGGCAACGACCTGACCGTCGAGCAGGAGCGGGCCAAGCTGCGCCTGATCGCCGACACGGCACGGCACGTCTGGGCTGACCGTCCCTAGCCGATGCGCAGCTTCTGCTGGCTCGGCCCGGGCAGCTGTGCGCGGCGCAGGGCGAGCACCGCGAGATCGTCGCGCAGCCCGCCGTCGGCGAACTCGACGGCGGCCTCGATCACACCGGCGACGACCAGGTCCGGATCGCTGGGGCCGAGCTCGGCGAGCAGGTCGAAGAGTCGCCGTTCGCCGAACAGGTGGCCGCTGTGGCGCGCCTCGGTCAGGCCGTCTGTGTACAGGAAGAGCAGGTCGTCGCACGAGACGTAGGCCTCGGCGGTGTGGTAGGCGAAGGCCGAGAACGCTCCGATCAGTGGTGAAGTGGACGGCAGTACGGCAATGCCGCCGTCGGCGTGCATGACTACGCTCGCGGGGTGGCCGGCGTTGCAGTAGACGAGGCGCCCGTCGCGGCGGTCGAGCATGCCGAAGAACACCGTCGCGAAGGTCTCGGTCGCCGTCTCGCGAGTCAGCACCGTGTTGGTCAGCGCCATGACCTCGGCCGGGGTCTTGCCCCGCTCGGTGGCGTGGGCCCTGATCGTGTTCTTGACGAGGCTCGTCAGCACCGCGGCCTCGATGCCCTTGCCCGAGATGTCGCCCACGACGATGCCGACGAGCCCGTGGTCGAGCTCGAACAGGTCGTAGAAGTCACCGCCGACGTGGGCCGGCCGCGCGGCCGGATGGTAGTGGTGGGCAAAGGAGAGGCCGGGGATAGCGTCGGGCAGCTTGAGCAGGGCGGCACGCAGGATCTGGGCGACGTCGTGCTCCTGCTGGTAGAGGCGCGCGTTGTCGAGGGCGGCGCCCGCCTGCACACAGATCGCCTTGGCCAGCCTGATCTCGCGCTCGTCGAAGACCCGCCGGGCGCCGCGCTCGTCCATGGCGACATAGCCGAGGAGCTCGCCCCTGGACGTGATCGGCACCGCCAGGGCGAGGCGCAGCCCGACCCGCGCCGCCGCGCGGCGCAGCCGTCGCGGCACCCCGTCGCCTTCGAA
>DATIYD010000015.1:0-9020 GCA_035517975.1 Thermoleophilia bacterium
CAGCTCGCGCTGCGCCAGACGTTCCTGTTCGTCGAATCCTACGTGCTGCCCAAGCCCGAGGTCATGATCTTCCGGGCCGCGGAGTGCTTCGACGAAGCCGGCGATCTCTCGGATGAAGCTGCACGCGAGCTCCTGGCGACCCAGCTTCGGGAGCTCGTCGCCTGGGCGAGGCGATTGCGCGACGGGGCGCGGTGACCTCGGGCGGGCGGTCAGACGTCGTCGACTCTCGGAGGTAGGCCATGTTCGTCCACCTGTCGATCCACTATCCGAGGAGCGACCACGAGGCTGAGCTCGTTGCCTCGATGCACCGCTTCGGGGCCGCCGCCGCGGCCGCACCCGGGCTGCTGCACGCCGTGACGCTCAAGGACGAGCGCTCGCCGCGCCTGGTCGGCCTGACGGTGTGGGACTCGCGCGCGGCCTGGGAGGCCGGCGTCGAGCGCTCGCGAGCCGCCGTTGCCGGCGACGACTTCGATCTCTGGGAGGAGCGCGAACCCGAGAGCTTCCTGCTCGACGAGGTGTGACTCCTGCTCGACGAGGTGTGACCCGGCGCGCCCTCGGGTAGGACCCGGCCGCCTGCAACGGCGCCCGGCGGGCGCCCCACGTTCATACGGAGGGCCACGTGAAGAAGCTTCCCGACCAGCTCCTCGACCTGCTCTGGGGCGGCCACAACATCTGGGTCGCGACGGTCGCCCCCGACGGCACGCCCAACGTCTCCATCAAAGGCTCAGGCGCGCTGCTCGACGACGGTCACCTCTACTTCGCCGACATGTTCTCGCACAAGACCCGCGAGAACCTGCAGCACGATCCGCGGGTCGCGGTGGGCATCCACGATCCCGAGCGCAAGATCGCCATGCAGGTGAAGGGCCGCGCCGAGCTGCTCGACCACGGCGAGGCCTTCGATCAGGTCGCCGCCCGTCTGGCCAAGCTCTCCGACGCCCACAACCTGCCGCCGGTCAAGTACGTCGTCAAGATCGACGTCGACTCGGTCTGGGACATGGGCCCGGGGCCGCACGCCGGCCTCGAGCTCGAGTGACGAGGGGAGTCTAGGGCGTCGCCGCAGTGGCCGCGTTCGCGGCGCTCCGCGGACCGACCACGAACTGGAACGGAGCCCCGCCGTCGAGCAGCGACAGGCTGTCGCGATCGCCGACGATCAGCCAGCCGCGCCAGTGGCCCACGAGGTCGAGCTTGACGCTGCCGCTGAACAGACGGTAGGCGCCGGGTCCGATGCTCACGTTGGTGGCCGAGCCCAGATCGCGCTCCTGGTCACCGGGGCCCCGGCACACCAGGGTGACCACCGCCCAGGTGCCCCGTACCGCGCCGTCGTTGCGCAGCGTGAACTGGGCCTTCAGGGTCTGGCCCTTGCGGTATGGCCCCGGCGAGAGCTGCACCGGGCCGATCAGGTCGAGCTTGGCGGCACCCCTGGGCTTGTGCGGACCGGTCCAGGCGGCCGACGCCGAGCCGGCGGCCGGCGCCGCCGTCCCGGAGGTCACGAACTGCGCCCCCGGGTAGTAGAAGTCGAGGATCCAGCGCTCGTCCATGCCCTGGGCGGCCCAGTACTGCGAACCCCACTGCATCATGTGGTTCCCGTCGGTGGCCGCCGGCGAGTACTGGCCCGCGTAGTAGGAAGCCTGGAAGACCTGGCCGTCACGCACCATGGTCGTGCCCCAGGTGCGATCGACGGCATCCCAGTAGCGCGCCCCGTAGTCCCAGTCCATGTAGACCTGGTAGTTGGTGGTGTCGTCGACGTTGGCGCCCCAGGCCGCGACGTCGGGCAGCTTGGTGGCATGCGTGGCCCAGTACCAGGCGTAGTCCTTGACGGCCAGCGCGCCGGCGCGCAGGGCCGCGTCGGAGAAGGCGGTGGGCGGCGCCCATTCGTGCGACAGGACGCGCACGCAGTAGGTGCGAAAGTCGACGGTGTCGACGCCCACGATGACGCCGTTCGGGTCGTTCGCCGGAAAGCGGCGGGCGACCTTGATGGTCGCCGGCGGCGTGGGCACGGCGAGCGGGCCGACGCTCGCAGCCGTCGGGCTGCTCTTCACCTGGCCGGCCGCGGCACCGGCCGTCGCCGCCGGAGCGAGGAAGACCGCGAGGCCGGCGGCAAGCAGGACCGCCAGAAGTGGGCGCGCGAGCGGGCGCCTGCACGACCAGGGGTCGCGCGCGAGCGCTCGCGTCTCTCTCACAGTGCTGCTCCTTTCGGCTCGCGGTGTACCGGAGCCGGGTTCGCCGGGCCTCGCCGATTATCCTGTCCCAGGGGTGACGCCGCAACCGTACGGCGAGGTTCGCGAGACCCAGGGTCCGCTCCACCCGGCGCCATCGCGGCCCCGTGCCGGAGGCGACGGTGCCCGGCCGCTGCTCTCAGCCAGCAGGTAAGATAGGCGGCATGTGCCGGTGGTCGCCATGAAACCCGTTCTCTGCGTGGCCAACGCCGCGCCGCCGATGGCCGGGGACGGCGGCGCCACGCGCCACCCGTGCGTCGCATGCTGTCTGCCCGGTTCCAGCTGCGAGGCCACCGTTCTCGTCGACGGCCGTGGCTGAGGCATCGACCCAGACGGCCGGCCGCGCACCGCGCACGGCCGCCACGGCGGCCCTGCTGCTGGCCGGCGCCGTCGTCACGGCGGTGCTCACGGCCTACGCCCTGCGCGGCGGCGCGCCCCGCACCCACGTGGTCGTCGCGCTCGGTCTGCCGATACTCCTCGGCATCTTGCTGTTCTGCGTGCTCGCCCGCGCCCGTCTGGCGCGCCTGCCGGTGCGCTGGCTGCTCGCCGCCGGCCTGATCGCCCTGCCGGTCCTGGCCGTGCTCGGGCCGGCGCTCGCCCTGCCACAGCTCAAACCGCTCTTCGGCTTTCGCGTGGTCCTCGCGCTCGTCGGTCTTGGCGGCGTGCTGTGGCTCATCGCCGTCCGCCGCCGCTGGCGTCTGGAGGGCGGCACGTACGTCGCCCTCTTCGCCGCCTGGGTGTGCTGGCTGCTGATCACCCTGGCCTGGGCGCCCGATCCCGCCGCCGGTCCGCGCTACCTGTTCCTGCTCCTCGGGCTCGGCGCGGTGGCCACGGCCACCGCCAGCACCGGCCTCTCCGAGCGCCGGCTGCGCTGGCTGCTCCTCGGCCTGGCCGCCGTCTATGGACTCTCGCTCCTGATCGGTCTCGCGGAGACGCAGGTGCACCTGCACCTGCCCACCGCCTCGCCCGCGTACAGAGGCAGGGCGACGCCGGCGGCGTTCTTCTTCAACACCAACGATTTCGCCACCTACCTGGCGCTGTGCTGGCCGTTCGTCCTGCTGCTGCCCTCGTACCGGCGGCGGGCCGGCACGATCGCGCTCGTCGTGCTCGCCCTGCTGGCCACGGCGGGCGTCATCCTGTTCACCGGCTCGCGCGTCAGTGTGCTGGCCATCGCCTTCGAGACGCTCATCGTCGCCGTCGTGGTGGCGCTGCGCGCCGGCCGCTGGGGACGCATCGCCGTCGCCGTCCTGGCCGTCGTCGCCCTGCTGGGCATGGGCCTGCTGCTGGCCGGCGTGGGCGGCCGCTTCGGCGCCTCCTTCAGCCTGTCGAAGCTGGTCGGGCAGGTGCACAGCGGCAGCGGCAGCGGCGCGATACGCTCCGAACTGCAGACCGCCGGCCTGCGGGCGGCCTCCACGCGCTGGTTCCTCGGCGTCGGGCCGGGCAACGCCGAGATCGTGGTGGGGCGCCAGAACCCGGGCTTCACCGTGCTCAACCTGCACGACTGGTGGCTCGAGGTCTTCGTCGACGGCGGCCTGCCCGCGCTGCTCATCTTCCTGACCCTGTACCTGGCGCTGCTGGCCGCCGTGGTGCGGGTCGCGCGCCACGCGCGCGACCACCTGGTGCGCTACCTCGGCCTCGCCACCGCGGTCGCCCTCGCCGGCTTCAGCGTGGCCATCATCGGGCCCAGCACGGCCATCTACTTCCCGCCCATGGCGATCCTCTTCGGCCTGGCCGTCGCCGTGGTCCTGAGGGCCCGGCGCACCGACGGCCTCGTGGCCCCGGCGCGCCCGGGACGGCCCGCGGCCGCTGCCGGCGGCCGGGGTTTGCTAGACTCTGACGCTGACGTGGCAGGCGGCCGGAAGGGCCGCTCCGCGCCGCGGCGACCGGCCCGGCGCGGCGACGCCGCCGTGGGAGGGATCCGATGATCGAGCAGTTCCGCAGGGCGCTGGTGCTCGCTCCGCACACCGACGACGGAGAGTTCGGCTGCGGCGGCACCATGACCCGCCTGATCGAGGCCGGCACCGAGGTCATCTACGCCGCCTTCAGCACGGCCGCCAAGTCGGTGCCGAAGGGGTTCCCCCGCGACGTGCTGCGCACCGAGGTGCGCGAGGCGACGAGCATCATCGGCATCGACGAGGAGCACCTGCTCGTCTTCGACTTCGAGGTGCGCACGTTTCCGACGGTGCGTCAGGACATCCTCGAGCAGATGATCGTGCTGCAGCAGGAGCTCAACCCCGACTGCGTCTTCATGCCCGCCCTGGTCGACCTGCACCAGGACCACAAGACGATCGCCGAAGAGGGCCTGCGCGCCTTCAAGCGCACGACCGTGCTCGCCTACGAGATCCCCTGGAACAACCTCAACTTCTCGCACCAGGCCTACTCGCGTCTCGAAGAGCATCACGTGCAGCGCAAGGTCGACGCCCTGGCCTGCTATCGCTCCCAGCAGCACCGCAGCTACACCCGCGAGGACTACATCCGCAACGTGGCGCTGACGCGCGGTATCGACATCGGCTGCGACTTCGCCGAGGTGTTCGAGGTCTATCGTTGGATCCTCTGATGGCGCCGGCGCAGCCGCCGGCGAGCAGGAGCGAGCGGCGTCGGCGGGTGCAGCGGCCTCGATGAAGCTCTTGGTCGTGGCCAATCCCTACCCGCCCATGGTGAGCGCCGGCACGAACCGGGTCGTGCGGTTCGTCAGACACCTGCCCGACCACGGCTGGGACCCCGTCGTGCTCACCGTCCGGGCCTCGGGCCCGGTGCCCGAGCCACCCGGCGTGCCCGTCGTCCGGGCGCCGGTGGCCCTGCCCCAGGCCCTGCTTGGTGGCGGCCGGCGGCGGGCCAGGATCACGGCCTGGGTCGGGGTGCCCGACCCGTACGTGTCATGGGTGCCGCCGGCCGTCCTGCGGGGCCGCGGCCTGCTGAGCGACGGGACTGTCCGGGCCATCTTCTCGACCTCGCCGCAACCCAGCGTGCACCTCGTCGCGGCGCTGCTCGCGCGGCTCAGCGGGCTGCCCTGGCTGGCCGACTTTCGCGACCCCTGGACGACCTATCGCTATCGCACCTACGCCACGCGAGCCCACCGTGCGCTCGACGCCCTGCTCGAGACCTGGGCGCTGCGCGACCCGGCGCTCGTGACCGCCGTCAACCGGCCCATCCTCGACGATCTCGTCTCGCGCCATCCCCGCCTCGCGGGTCGCACCCAGGTGCTGCCGAACGGCTTCGACCGCTCCGAGCAGGCCGACGAGGTCAGGCTCGGCCCCGGCTTCTGGTTCGTCCACACCGGCCGGCTCTACGGACGCGACCAGCAGGTGCGCTCGTTCCTCGCGGCCCTGGCGACGCTGCCGGCAGACGTCGGCGCCCTCTTCGTGGGCATCGACGGCGCCCGCCTCGGCGCCGAGGCCCGGCGCCTGGGCATCGGCGACCGCGTGCGCTTCGAGGGCTTCGTGCAGCACGGCCGCGCGCTGGGCTACCAGCGCGCGGCCGGCGCTCTGCTGCTCGTGAACGGCCGCGGACCCGAGTCGATGTCGAGCAAGGTGTTCGAGTACCTCGAGGCAGGCCGGCCGGTCTTCGCGATCTCGCCGGTGCCCTCGGCGGCCCGCGACCTCTTCGCCGAGGTGGGCGGCGCCACGATGGTGACGCCCGACGAACCCATGGCCGGACCCCTGGCGGCGTTCGTGGCGGCCGCGCGTGAGGGCCGCGGGCCCGTCGCTCTGCCCGATGCCCTCGACCGCTACGAGGCGGACACGCTCACCGGGCGGCTCGCGGGCCTGCTCGACGCCCTCGCCGGGACACCGTCGTGAAGCTGCTCACGATCTCGCACCTCTATCCCTCGCCGGGCGACGATCGCCACCTGTTCGTGCACGACCAGCTCCTGGCCCTGCGCGCACTCGGCGTGCAGGTCCGCGTCGTCTCGCCGACCGCCTGGGCGCCGCGCGCGCTGTGGCACGACCCCCGGCAGCGGCGCCGCGGCCTCACGCCCCGCCGTGCCGAGCTCGACGGCGTCGTGATCGACTACCCGCGCGTGCTTTCGCTGCCGCGCCGCCTGCTCTTCGACCGGCTCACCGACCTCGCCGGCGAGCGCGTGCGGCGCCTGCCGGTCGTCCGCGAGCGCGGTATCGACCTCGTGCACGCGCACCAGGCCCTGCCCGACGGCGCCGTGGCACGGCGCGTCGCGCGAGACCTCGACGTGCCTTACGTGGTGACCGTCCACGGCGCCGACGTCTACCAGCACCTGCGCGGCGGCGGCGCCACGGCGCGTCACGCCCGGGCGACGCTGGCCGACGCCGACGCCGTCATGGCCGTGTCGAGCGCCGTCGCCGCCCTGCTGGCCGGCGTGGTCGCACCGGGGCGGCTCACGGTGGTCGCGAACGGCACCTCGGGTCTCGGCGCGCCGGTCGAGCCGGCGCGCGACCTCCTGCCGGGCGAGCCCCTCGTGCTGACCGTCGGCAACCTCATCCCCCGCAAGGGCACGAGCTATCTGGTCGACGCGATCCGCCGACTGCGCGCAGGCGGCCGCGACGTGCACCTGGCGATCGTCGGCGAGGGACGTCTGCGCGGCCCGCTCGCCACGCAGGCCGCCGCCCTGGGCGTGAGCGATCGCGTGCACTTCCTGGGTCAGCAGCCGCACGAACGCGTGCTCGCCCTCATGGCGCGAGCCCAGCTGTTCGCCCTGCCGAGCTGGGACGAAGCGTTCGGCCTCGTCTACACCGAGGCCATGGCCCAGGGGGTGCCCGTGCTCGCCACCCGCGGCGAAGGGCCCGCCGAGTTCATCGAGGACGGCGTCAGCGGCTTCCTCGCGCCGCCGCGCGACGCGGCCGCGCTCGCCCGTATCATCGCCCGCGTGCTCGACGAGCCCGGCCTGGCCGCCGCCGTCGGCAGCGCCGGTCGCGACGTCGCGGCCGGGTTCACCTGGCGCCGCAACGCCGAGCTCACCCTGCGCGTGTACGAGCGCGCGCTCGCCGGCCGGGGGCCTCATGGCTGAGCGCGCTCCCGGCACGGCGGTCGTCCACCTGTCGGTCGTCCATCCGCCCGACGAGCCCCGCATCTACGAACGCGAGTGCCGCACGCTGGCTCGGACGGGCTACGACGTGACCTACCTCGTGCCCGGGGCGACCCCCGGCCGCGACGAGCACGGGGTGCGCCTGGCGAGCCTGCCGCGACGGTCCCGGTCGCGGCGCTGGCTGACCGCGCGCGAGATCGTGGCGTCGCTTCGCGCCCTGCGGCCCTTCGTGGTGCACGTTCACGACCCCGAGCTGCTGACGCTGCTGCCGTTGCTGCGCCCGTTCGTGCCTCGCCTCGTCTGCGACGTGCACGAGTATCTGGCGGAGCAGGTCGCGGGCAAGCCCTACATCCCGGCGGCCATACGGCCCGTCGCCTCCAGGGCGAGCGGGCGCGCCCTGCGCTGGCTGGCCGCCTGGGCCGACGGCGGCGTCGTCGCCCACGACGGCATGCTGCGCCAGTTCGGCCCGCGGCCGCGCCTGCAGATGGTCGTGCCCAACTACCCCCTCCTGGCTCATTTCGAGGGCGCTCGGCCCTTTGACGATCTCGTCGCCGACCGCCGTCTGCGCCTGGCCTACATCGGCAGCCTCTCGCGGGCGCGCGGATGCACGCTCATGCTCGATGTCATGGAGCGTCTCAAGGCCGACGGCGCCCTGCTCGTGCTCGGCGGCGGCTTTGCATCGCCCGATCTCGAGCGCGAGGCGACGGCCCGCCTCGAGAAGCTGCGCGATCGCGTGCGGTACCTGGGGCGGGTGCCGAGACACGAGGTGCCGCGCTACCTCGCTTCGGCCGACGTCGTCTGGATCCCCGAGCTGCCCAACGCCCAGTACTCGCTGCCCAACGTCGACACCAAGATCTACGAGGGCGCCGCCGTAGGCCTGGCCGTGCTCACGGCCGACCTGGCCGGGCGCACCGAGCTGGTCGCCGGTGAGGGTCTCGGCATCGCGGTGCCGCCTACGGTCGACGGACACCTCGAGGGGGTGCGGCGCCTCGCGGCCGATCGCGCCGCGGTGGCGGCCATGGGCGCGAGGGGCCGCGCGGCCGTGCGCGAGCGCTACTCGTGGGAAGCCTTCGAGGGGCAGTTCGTCGAGTTCTACGACCGGCTCTGCGCGGGCGGCTGACGGCCGTGCGCATCCTCTACTTCCACCAGTATTTCGCCACCCGGCGGCGCTCGGTGCCGACGCGCTCCTACGAGCTTGCCCGAAGACTCGTCGCCCGCGGCCACGAGGTCACCATCGTGAGCCGCGACACGCGGCATCTCGAGGCCGGCCGCACGCACCGGCCGCACTGGCCGGTGGCCCGCGAGCGCGTCGACGGCATCGACGTTGTCTATCTTGACGTGCCCTACTCAAGCACGTTCTCCACCCCGGCGCGCCTGGCGTCGTTCGCCGCCTTCACGGCCGCCGCCTGTGCCGCGGGGCCCTTCCTGCCGCGCCCCGACGTGGTCTTCGCCTCCTCCACGCCGCTCACCATCGGCATCCCCGGCATCGTCGCGGCCCGGCTGCGCGGCGCGCCCTTCGTCTTCGAGCTGCGCGACCTCTGGCCCGAGGTGCCGATCGCCCTCGGCGTCCTGCGCTCGCGGCCGCTGATCGCGGCGGCGCGCCGGCTCGAAGACGTGCTGTACCGGGGCGCGGCGCGCATCGTCGTGCTCAGCGAGGCGACGCGCGACGCGCTGCTCGAGGCCGGCGTGCCGGCCGGCAAGCTCGTCTTCGTGCCGAACGCCTGCGACCTCGACCTGTTCTCGCCCGACCGGGTCGACCGGAGCTTTCGCGAGCGGCACGGCCTGGAGGGAAAGTTCGTCGCCCTCTA
>DATIYD010000016.1:0-14120 GCA_035517975.1 Thermoleophilia bacterium
TCATCCAGCTCACGGCCTTGGCCTTGCCCTGGGCGATCTTGATGACGCAGTAGGCGATGAAGCCGGCGCCGATGCCGTTGGTGATGCTGTAGGTGAGCGGCATGATCGTGATGATCAGGACGGCCGGCAGGCCGAAGGAGATGTCGCCGAAATCGATCCCCGAGAAGGCCTTGTGCGTGCCCGAGTCCTCGTGCTCGGCCATGCCCTCGCCCTCGGTCAGGGTGCGCATCATCATGAAGCCCACGATGATGAGGGCCGGCGCGGTGGCGTTGGCCGGCACCACGCCGGCGATCGGCGAGAAGAACATCGACACGGCGAACAGCACCGCGACGATCACGCCCACCCAGCCGGTGCGGCCACCGACCCCCACGCCGGAGCCCGACTCGATGTAGGTCGTGGCCGACGACGACGACACGACGCCGCCGGCGATCGCGGCCACCGAGTCGACGAGCAGGGGCCGCACCACCTGGGGGAGGTCGCCGTTCTTGTCGAGGTAGCCCGCCTGGCCGCCGACGCCGATCAGGGTGCCCATGGTGTCGAAGAAGTCGGACAGCATGAGGCTGAAGACCCAGAGGATGGTGGCGGCGATGCCGAGCTTGGAGAAGGCGCCGAAGTTGAAGTGGCCGACGATGCTGAAGTCGGGGGAGGCGAAGACCTTGTGGGGGATCACCGCGGTGTCGGGGCCGAACGGGTTCTTGCTGTAGGCGTAGTTGAGGATGATCGCGAAGACGGTCGAGAAGAGGATGCCGAGCAGGATGGCGGCCTTCCACTTGCGGGCCAGCATGATGATCGTGACGAGCAGGCCGAACAGCGTGACGGCGACGGGCACGCCGATGAGATCGCCGAGCAGGACGGGTGTGCTCGAGGCGCTGCCGACGATCACGACGCCGCCGTCGATCAGGCCGATGAAGAGGATGAAGAAGCCGATGCCGATGGCGATCGCCTTCTTGAGCGGCAGCGGGATGGCCCTGAAGATGGCGGTGCGCAGCCCGGTCAGCACGAGGATCGTGATGACGATGCCCTCCATCACCACGATGCCCATGGCCTGCGGCATGGTGAGGCCGCCGGCGGCGACCAGGCTGAAGGCGACGACGGCGTTGATGCCGAGGCCCGGCGCCAGCGCGTAGGCGCGGTTCGAGAACAGGCCCATGATGAGGGTCATGACGGCGGCCACGAGGCAGGTCGAGGTGAGCACGGCGGCGAACGGGAGGCCCTTGTGCGCCAGGCTTGGGATGCCCGCGAAGCTGAGGATCGCCGGGTTCACGAAGATGATGTAGGCCATGACCATGAAGGTCGTGAGGCCGGCCAGCGTGTCACGCCGCAGCGTGGTGCCGTTGGCTCCGAATTTGAAGAAGCGCTCGAGCAGTCCCCCGCCCGGCGTCTGAACCGGGGTGACGGTGTCGGACCCCACTGACATGCTGTGACCTCCCTGTGGTCTTCTCGATTGGCGGACGAGACCCCCCCTGAAGACGTCTCGGAGTGGGAGCCTATGCGACCGGACCGGCCGGCGCAATCCACTCTCGGGGGGGCCGCGAAGGAGCGTCGGAAGAACGCCACAGTTCCCCCGAAGGGGCGATCGCAACCGCGCGCGAGCGCACCGGCTTGCGTTGTCGGGCGTGCCGTCCGCGGCCGGGCGCCCGAGCATGGTCGACACGGCGGCCGCATGTTTGACACGGGCCGCCGCCGCCGATATCTTCAGCGGCTGCGCGACGCCTTACCCGAAAGGACGCCACACCCAGGTGGATGCCGACCCCGGCCGATTAGCGCTTTCCGAGCTCGAGTCGATCACGGTCGTCGATGCCGCCGGCAACGAGCTCGGCGAGCTGCTCGACGTGCTCGCGGCGCCCTCTCTCGACCCACCGCCGGTCACCGGCTGCATCGTCGGTCGCGACGACGAGCAGCTCCGGGCTTCGTGGGACCAGATCTCGGAGATCGACGTCGATGGTCGCCGTCTCGTGCTCGGCGTGACCGCCGCCGAGCTCGCGCCGGCCTCGCTGTCGAGCGACGAGATCGCCCTGGTCGACGCCGTGCTCGACAACCAGGTGCTCGATGTCGAGCGCCGCAAGTTCGTGCGCGTCCAGGACGTCCTGCTCCAGGTCGCCGACGACAGTCTCGTGGTGGCCGGCATCGACGCCTCGAGCGGCGCCGTCATGCGGCGCATGGGTCTGGGCTTTCTCTCGCGCCGCCTCGCCGCGCGCCCCGGCGACTTCGTGCCCTGGGAGGCGGTCAACCTGATCTCGGTGCGCCTGTCGCGGGCCAACTTCGTCGAGGCCTTCACCGAGATCGCCGAGCTGCACCCGGCCGATCTCGCCGACGTGATCGGCCAGGTCGGGCCGCGCCAGCGCGCGGCCGTGCTGGCCGCCCTGAACGAGCCGCTCGCGGCCGACACCCTCGAGGAGATGGACGACGAGCTCGCCTCGGCGGCGCTCGTCGAGATGCCGCGCGAGCGGGCCGCCGCAGTGCTCGGTCACATCGAGCCCGACGAGGCCGCCGACATGCTGGCCGACCTGCCCGACGAGGTCGTCGAGGAGATCCTCGCTCGCCTGCCGGGCGAGCAGGCCCTGGCACTGCGCGGCCTGGCGAGCCATCCGGAGCATTCCGCCGGCGCTCTCATGACGACCGACGTGGTCGCCCTGCCCGGCCGGCTCGACGCCGCCGCCGCCGTGGTGAGCATCCGTGAGCAGCAGCCCAGCGCCACCGCCCTGGCGGCCATCTGCGTGGTCGACGACGACGCCCGGCTGCTGGGTGTCCTGGGTCTGCCCGAGCTCGTGCTGGCGCCACCCGATCAGGCGCTCGCGACGCTCATGGAGCCGGACTGGCCGCGCGCCACGGTCGACACCGAAGAGGACGAGGTCGGCCGCCTGATGACCAAGTACGATCTGCTGGCCCTGCCCGTGGTCGACGAGGAGCAGCGCCTGATCGGCATCGTGACCCTCGACGACGCGCTCGATGCCATCCTGCCGGCCGACTGGACCAAGCGCCTGCCGCGCCACTTTCACTAGGCGCGCAGCGAAGCCGCGCACGCCTGAGCGAAGACGGCGTAGCCGCTCTTCGGCACTAGGCGCGCAACGAAATCGTGCACGCCTGAGCGGCGACGACGAAGTCGATCGCCGGCACTAGGCGCGCAGCGCGCAGCGAAGCCGCGCATGCCTGAGCGGCGGCCCCAGCCGGCTCAGGCCGGGATGGTCGCCGGCTGGGCGCCGGTCTGCTCGACGGCGCGGCTGCGCCGGGGGGCGGCTACCAGGGTCTCGAGCTCGAGCCGGTAGCGGCCGACCTTGCCGGCGCTGCGCAGCCTCGTGAAGCCGCTGCCCTCGAGCACCTGCGAGTTGAAGAGGTTGAGCTCGTGGAGGTAGCCGACGAAGCGGTCGTCGGGGCTCGGACGGCGCAGGGCATAGGCCTCGAGAGCGGCGGCGTGTCGCAGCTTGACGGCGGCGATCACGTCGAGCAGGAGCGTCTGAAAGCCGGCCAGGAACTGGTCGTCGTAGAAGAAGGCGCAGGCCAGCAGGTAGGCGTCGGGCGAGGGAGGCCCGGTGGGCAGGCCGCCGCGCACCATGCCGGCGGGCACGATCTGCATCCAGCCCAGCACCTCGCCGCCCTCGAGCAGCGCCCGGCCGAACATGCCGGCCTCGGCCTCGACGCTCGCCTCCCAATCCGACCGCGCCTCGGGCGCGGCCGCGCCCGAGGCGCTCTGCCACCAGGTGCAGGCCGTGCACTCGGGCGGCAGCAGCTCGCGGCTGGCCGAGTTCAGATCGACGCAGTTCACGTGCCGGCCGCGGGCTCCCAGACGATGTCGTCGACGTGCACTTCGACCTCGTCGACGTCGATGCCCGTCATGCTGTGCAGGTACGACCGCACCGCGCCCCGGATCTGGGGCACGAGCTCGGGCAACCGTGCCGCCGGGGTGATCACCACGTGCACGTCGAGCACGCGGCGGCCCTCGCGCTCGTCGAGGCGCACCGGCCCGAGACGCTCGAGGTGCACGCGCTCGCCGAGCGACTGCAGCGTGCTGCGATGCAGCTCGGCGAGGCCGGGCAAGCCCTTGATCGCGTCCCACACGTAGGTCGCGATGACCTCTGACGAGTAGTTCGTGTCGGCGTTGTCGGTCACGGGCGCCTCGCGCGTCGGCTACGATGCGGTCCCGGCGCCGCCGGCAACCGCATCTCGGTGCCGCGATTATAGTCCGCGGCACGCGGAGGTCCCAGGCGTTGGCGGGCCGGCCGTGATTGCGCCGCACCCGAGCCTCGCCTATACTCACGGTTCGGTGGTCCGGGGCGCGCGCCACGGACCGCTTTTTTGTCCCTCACCTGACAGTCCTCGGACGGCGTCACATGACCACCATCTATCGCGCCGAATGGCTGCTTCCCATCACCGCCCCGCCGGTCAAGAACGGCGCGGTCGCGGTCGACGGCGACCGCATCGTGGCCGTCGGCTCGCTGCCCGAGGTGCTCGCCACCTGCCCGGGCGCGACCATGGTCGACTTCGACCAGGCCGTCCTGCTGCCCGGCTTCGTGAACGCTCACAGCCACCTCGAGTACACGAGCTTCCGCGGCATGTTCGACGACGAGCAGTTCGGCGACTGGATCATCAGGCTGATCGACGTCAAGGCCTCGCTGACCCCCGACGAGTACCTCTCCAGCGCCCGGCTCGGCGCCCTCGAGGCGCTCTCGTCGGGCGTCACGACGATCGCCGATACCACCTACACCGGCGAGTCTCTGGCGGCGGCCGCCGAGGCCGGACTGCGCGGCATCGCCTATCTCGAGGTGTTCGGCATCGACGACAAGCAGCTCGACGAGACCCTCGCCGACCTCGACGTCCGCCTTGCCGCGGCGCAGGCGCTGGCGAGCCCGCTGTTCGAGATCGGGCTCGGCCCGCACGCGACCTACACCGTGTCGAGCCGCCTGTTCCAGACGCTCGCCGTCCTGGCCCGCGAGCGTCACATGAAGGTCGCCAGTCACGTCGCCGAGAGCAAGGAAGAGCTCACCTACATCCGCTCGGGCTCGGGCAAGTTCGCCCACGACTACCGCGAGAAGATGGGCTGGGAGCGCATGCTCATCCAGCCCTACGGGGTGAGTCCCATCAAGTACCTGCAGCAGTGGGGCGTCTTCGACCAGAACTTCCTGGCGGTGCACTGCGTGCACGCGAGCATCGACGACATCCGTATCCTCAAGGCCAAGGGGGCCGCCGTGGCCCACTGCCCCAAGAGCAACGCCAAGACCGGCTGCGGCATCGCGCCGCTGCCCGACCTGCTGCGACAGGGCGTTCGCGTCGGCTTCGGCACCGACAGCCCGGCGGCCAGCAACATCATGGACATGTTCGACGAGATGCGCACCGCCCTGTTCCTGCACCGCGGCGTCGAGCGCGACGTGAGCGTGCTGAACGCGGCGCAGTGCATCCGCATCGCCACCCTGGGCGGGGCCGAGGCTCTCGGCCTGGCCGATCGTGTCGGCTCGCTCGAGGCCGGCAAGCAGGCCGACCTCATCGCCGTCGACGTGTCGAGCTCGCACTTCGTGCCGATCGACGACCCGTGCTCGGCCCTGGTGTACGGCGCCAACCAGGACGACGTGCTGTTCACCTGCGTCGCCGGCGAGCCCCTCTACCAGGACGGCGCCTTTCCCCGGGTCGATGCGCAGACCGTGCGCGCCGAGAGCCGCCGGGTGCGCGCCAAGCTGCAGGCGAGGGTCGGCGAGGGCAGGGTGCGCGTCGGTTCTGCCGAATCCGGATGGTGGCACACGCCGGCCGCGACGGACCAGAGGGAGACCTGATGCTGCTCAACCGCAAACGGGTGAAGTTCTGGCAGAAGATCATCTTCGGCTTCATGGCGGCGCTCATGGCCGGGTTCCTGATCTTCGGCTACTCGGGCGTCGCGTCGAGCTGCAACGGGGCCAAGACCATCAACTCGGGCAACAGCGCCATCGACAAGCAGGTCAAGGCCGCGGTGGCGACGCTCGCCAAGAACCCGACCGACGCTGCCGCGCTGCTCTCGGCGGCCCAGGGCTACCAGGCCTCCGGCATGCCGGAGAGCGCGAGCGGGCAGGCGGCGGCAGCGCCGACGGCGAGCCAGACCGCCGACCTGACCAGGGCGCTCACCTACTACGACCGCTATATCAAGCTGCCCGATGCCAAGCTCGGAGCGGCGGCCGCCGGCGAGCGCTTCAACGCGCTCAAGAACGAAGCCATCATCTACAACGCGCTGATCGACTACAAAGGTGCGATCGGTGTGGTCAAGAAGATGCTCAAGCTCCAGCCGAAGGACTACGACCTCTATCTGACCATCGCGTCCAACCAGATCCAGGGCGGCGACACGGCCGGCGCCATCGCGACCTACAACACCTACCTCAAGCTCGACCCGCACTCGCAGTACGCGACGAGCGTCCGGACGGCACTGGCCGGCCTCCAGGGCTCGGCCTCGCCCTCGCCGAGCGCGACGCCGTGACCCAGACAGCGCCACGCGCCGTCGCCTGGCACGGTATGATGGGGCCGGACCGATGACCGACTTCACCACAGAGCGATCGCTGCTGCGCGACGGCCTCGGCCTGGTCGAGCTCTCGGGCGAGGTCGACCTCTACACGGCGCCGCGCTTCAAAGCAGACCTGGTGGGCCTGATCGAGACCGGCGTCGAGGCCATCGTGATCGACCTCTCGCGGGTGACGTTCATCGACTCGACCGCGCTCGGCGTGATCATCGGCGGGGTCAAGCGCATGCGCGAGCGCGACGGCCGCCTCGCGATCGTGGCCGGTTCGCGGCCGGTCGTGCGTATCCTCGACATCACCGGCCTCGACAAGGTGCTCACGGTCTTCGACACGCGCGCCGAGGCGCTCGCCGACCTGTAGCTCTCGCCGCGGCGGGGTGCTCGCGGCTCTCGGTTCCCGGCGGGCGACGAGGCGGCCCGTCGCTCTCGCTGATCTCGCGCCGATGCGACGCTCGCGGCGCGCCCTTTCGGCCCACGTGTGACGTCGGGGCGGCTTTGGGGCATACGGTACTCCGCCGCCGGACCGCGACCACCACCTGTCGACAACACACCGGTGACGGTGGTACAAGTCGCCTACTCTTCTCTCAGGCGCACGACGACAAGGACGGACCCAGGCTCGTGAGACTCATCGTTACCGAAAAGGATTCAGCCGCCCAGAAGATCGCCCAGATCCTCGGCGGACACGTGCAGGTCAAGGAGCACGGCCGCGGCCGCCAGCGCGTCAAGTCGTACGCCTTCGACTGGGAGGGCAAGCCGACCGTGTCGGTCGGCCTGCGCGGCCACGTCATGGAGACGACCTTCCCCAACACCTACCGGCGCTGGAGCCTGAAGTACCTCGACCGCATGATCCGCGAACCCGATCTCGCCTGGGTGATCGACGGCGCGAGCGCCTCGACCGTGGCGGCGCTGCGCACCGTGGCCAAGGGCGCGACCGAGGTCATCGTGGCGACCGACTACGACCGCGAGGGCGAGCTGATCGGCGAAGAGGCGCTGCGCATCCTGCGCGGCGACGCGCTGCGGCGCCACCCGCACGACAAGCCCGAAAAGCCGGCTCGCGCCGCCAAGAAGGCGGCGGCGGGCAGGGCGCGTCCCGCGCCGCCCCCGCCGCCCGAGCTCGACGGCGACGGCGGCGGCGTCAAGCTCAAGCCGGCCGTGGCGCCGGCCGTGGTCGACCGCCACCACCGGGCACGCTACTCGGCGCTCACCGCCGACGAGGTCAAGCGCGCCTTCGCCAAGCTCGACACGCTCGATTTCAAGCTCGCCGACGCGGCTCACACCCGCCAGGACATCGACCTCATCTGGGGCGCCGTGCTGACCCGCTTCATGTCGCTGGCGAGCTACCGCTACGGAGCCGATTACCTGTCGATCGGCCGCGTGCAGACGCCCACGCTGCGCCTCGTGGTCGACCGCGAGCTCGAGCGCCGCGCCTTCGTGCCGGTGCCCTACTGGGAGATCAAGGCCGAGCTCGAGGCCGGCAGCGGCGAGCGCTTCACGGTCGACCACGCCAAGGGACGCTTCTCGGCCGCCGCCGACGCCGAAAAGGCTCTCGCCGGCGCCCAGTCGCCGACCGCCGAGGTCACCGCCTACGCCACCACGCCGCGCTCGCTCGCGCCGCCGGCGCCGTTCAACACGACGGCCCTCATGAGCGCCGCCTCGGGCGCCGGCATCGCCCCGTCGCGAGCCATGAAGGCGGCCGAGTCGCTCTACCTCGACGGCCTCATCAGCTACCCGCGCACCGACAACACGGTCTATCCGCCCTCGCTCGACCTGCACGGCGTGCTGCACACGCTCAAGGCGCACCATCCCATCGCCGCGATCGCGGCCGAGCTCGCCGACCAGGCCACGCTCAAGCCGACACGCGGCAAGAAGCGCACCACCGACCATCCGCCGGTCTATCCGGTGGGCGTGCCCAAGGGCGAGCTGCGCGGCGACCAGGCGCGCGTCTACGACCTCGTCGTGCGGCGCTTCCTGGCCACCCTGCTGCCGCCGGCCGTGATCGAGGGCCAGCGACTCGACGTGCGCCTGGGCAGCGAGCCCTTCGTCGGGCGCGGCAGCCGCGTGGCCAAGCCCGGCTACCTGCGCGCCTGGCAGCCCTACACCTCCGATCGCGAGCGGCCGCTGCCGCAGGCCGCCGTGGGCGACGTGCTCGTCGTGCTCGACCTGCGTCTCGACGCCAAGGAGACCCAGCCGCCCTCACGCTACGGCCAGGGTCCGCTGATCGAGCAGATGGAGGAGCTCAACCTGGGCACCAAGGCGACCCGTGCCGACATCATCCAGCACCTCTACGACCGCAACTACGTGCGCGACAACCCGGTCGAGCCGACCGAGCTCGGCATCGCCGTGATCCGCGCCTTCGACGCCGCCATGACGGGCGCGCCGCTCGACATCTCCTCGTCGGCCATGACGGCGCGCCTCGAAGAGGAGATGGACCGCATCGCCGTGGGCGACCTGCGCAGCGAGCGCGTGGTGGCCGATAGCCAGGAGCTGCTCGCCCAGGCCCACAAGCTGCTCGAGGAGCATATCGAGGCGATCCGCACCGAGATCAAGGGCGCCGTGAAAGAGGACATGACGCTCGGCGTCTGCGCGAACTGCGGCGGCGAGCTGCGCATGCTGCGCGGCAAGACGGGCAAGCGCTTCGTGGCCTGCGTGGGCAAGGAGGGCGACGAGCCCAGGGTGCCCGAGGGCGCCCCCGAGGGCACGCGGCCGCGGCGCGGCTGCGGCCAGACGTTCCCGCTGCCGCAGCGGGGTGCTATCATCGCCAAGGGCACCACCTGTCCCGAGTGCGGGTGGCCCGAGATCACCGTGCTCAAATCAGGCGGCCGCGGGCGACCGTGGCAGCTTTGTCTGGATCCCGATTGTCCCACCAAGGAGAAGTACAAGAAGCGCGTGACCTAGCGGTCCGCCTCGCGGGTCGCGGCTTCTTCGTGACCTTCGAGGGCATCGACCGCTCGGGCAAGACCACCCAGGTCGAGCGCCTCTGTGCCGCCCTCGCCGCCCGCGGCCTGCCGGTGGGCGTGGCGGGCGTGCCGGGGGGCTCGCTGCGCGAGCCCGGCGGCACGCCCGCCGGCGAAGCCATCCGCGACGTCCTGCTGCACCGCGCCCACGAGGTGGCGCCCTGGACCGAGGCCCTGCTCTACGCCGCCGCCCGCGCCCAGCTCGTGACCGAGGTCGTCGAACCCTCGCTGGCGGCCGGTCTCATCGTCGTGCTCGACCGCTACGTCGACTCCTCGCTCGCCTACCAGGGCGCCGCCCGCGGCCTGGGCATCGACGCGGTGCTCGCCGTCAACGAGCGCGCGACCGGCGGCCTGCTGCCCGACCTCACCCTCCTGCTCGAGGTGAGCCCCGAGCATGCGGCCGCACGCGCCGGCGGGCCGCCCGACAGGCTCGAGGCCGAGGGTCGCGACCTGCAGCGGCGCGTCGCGGCCGGTTACGACGAGCTTGCCCGGCGGTTTCCCGAGCGCATCGTCGCGCTCGACGGCGAGCGCCCGCCCGACGAGATCGCGGCGCAGGTCGAGCGCGTCACGCTGGCCGCCCTCGACGCCGTCGCCGGGCGTGCCGCCGGGGGTCGTTAGCGATGTTCGCCGACATCCCCGGACAGGAGCGCGCCAAGGCCCACCTGGCCGGCGCCCTCGAGCGCGGCGCCGGGCACGCCTACCTGCTGGCCGGTCCCGAGGGTCTGGGCAAGCGCCGCCTGGCGCTCGAGCTCGGCGCCGCCCTGGTGGCCGGCTGCGGCGGCTGCGGCCACTGCGACGAGTGCGAGCGCCTCGCCCGCGGCGTGCATCCCGACCTCACCGTGATCGAACGCGAGGGCGACGTCATCCGCCGCGATCAGATGGCCGCGGTGATCGCCGATCTCGCCCTCAAGCCGTTCGGCTCGGGGCATCGCGTCTGGGTGATCGTCGAGCCGGAGTACCTGCACGACGCGGCCGCCAACGCGTTCCTGAAGAGCCTCGAGGAGCCCCCTCCCGACGTTCACTTCATCCTCGTCTCCAACGAGCCCGAGCGCGTCCTCGAGACGATCCTGTCGCGCTGCCAGATGATCGAGTTCCAGCCGGTGGCCGACGACGAGCTGCGCGCCTTTCTCGTGGCCCACGAGGATCTCGAGACGGACGACGCCGCGATCGTCGCCCGCCTGGCCCACGGCTCGCTCGAGCGCGCCCTGCGCCTGGTCGCCGACGAGCGCGGGCCGCGCCACCGCGAGCGCTATTTGCACCTGGCGTCCGGCATCGCCCTGCACGACCGCGACGCCGAGCGCGCCTTCGTCGACGAGGTCGCAAACGCCGAGACGGGCGCGGCCGGCGAGGTCGAGACCGCCGTCGCCCGCCGCCGTGCCGAGCTCGAGCGCACCGTGCCCGACGAGCGCGAGCGCGCCTTTCACGCGCGCCGCCTCGACGCCCTGCAGCGGCGCGAGCAGCTGCGCGTCTCGCGCCTCGCGGCGCTCGACGCCCTCGACCACCTGGCGAGCTTCCTGCGCGACGTCTGGGCCGTGGGCCTGGGCGCCGCCGGCGCCGTCGTGAACCGCGACCGGCTGGCCGAGGTCGAGCACGCGGCCGTCGCCCGCCCCGACATCTGCGTGCGCCTGCTCGAGGCCCTCGGGCGCACGCGCAAGGATCTTTCGTTGAACGTCGACCGGAGGCTGGCCCTGCAGGCGATGTTTGCCCGCTTCCAGGAGGTCTGGGACCATGCCTAGGATCGTCAGCGTCGTCTTTGCCGACGGCTGCCGGGTCTACCACTTCGACCCCGGCTCGCTCGAGCTCACCGTCGGTGACCAGGTCGTCGTCGAGACGAGCCGCGGCGCCGACTTCGCGCGCGTCGTCGACGGCTCGCGCGAGGCGCTCGAGGGCGAAGCCAAGGGCTCCCTGCGGCGCGTGCTGCGCGCGGCCACCGCGGCCGACCGCGAGCAGGTCGCGGCCAATCGCGAGCGCGAGCGCGGCGCCCTGCAGCTGGCCCGCGAGCTCGCCGCCGCGGCCGGTCTCGCCATGAAGCCGGTCTCGGCCGAGAGCACCTTCGACGGCAATCGCCTGACCGTCTCGTTCTTCGCCGAGGATCGGGTCGACGTCCGCGAGCTCGCCGGCACGCTCTCCGACCGCCTCGGGCGGCGCGTCGAGTTGCACCAGGTCTCGGCCCGCGACGAGGCGCGCCTGGTCGGCGGCTACGGTCCCTGCGGACGCCGTCTCTGCTGCGCCAGCTTCTCGGGCGACCAGGAGCCCGTCTCGATCCGCATGGCCAAAGACCAGAACCTGCCGCTGAACCCGTCGAAGATCTCGGGCTGCTGCGGGCGTCTGATGTGCTGCCTCAAGTACGAGCACGCCGTCTACACGTCGTTCAAGAAGCGCGCGCCGCGCCGGGGCGCCATCGTTACGACGCCGGCGGGCCGGGGAAAGGTCACTGAGCTTCTCGCCCCCGCCGACAGCGTCGCGGTCGACGTGGGCGAGGGCCGGGTCGTGACCTGCCGCCTGGCCGACCTGACCGCGGACGCACCCCAAAGGGAGGATGCATGAGCGCGACGCGACACGTGGTGCTGAACGTCCCCGAGGTCGCCTGCGCTCACTGCAAGGCGGCCATCGAGGGCGCCGTCGCGCCGCTCGACGGGGTCGCCCGGGTCGAGGTCGAGATCGCCACCAAGAGCGTGGCCGTCGACCTCGAGTCCGACGGCGACCTCGAGGCCGTCAAGGCGGCGATCGAAGACGAAGGCTACGCCGTGGCCGGAGAGCACGAGTTCGCCCACTAGGCGGGCCGCGACGCAGAACTGGCACGCGGCCCGGCGGGCTGGTAGGATGTCGCACCGTGTCCTGGGCCGTTAGCTTAGTTGGTAGAGCAGGGGACTCTTAATCCCAAGGTCGAAGGTTCGAATCCTTCACGGCCCACCAGGACTCCCGACCACGCCGCGGAGCCGGAGCCGTCGCCGGGGAGCGCAGTGTCGCGCCGGCACGGTCAGCCGCTACGGCGGGGCGGGCGACGAAGGAAAGACACGTGAAGCGCAACCACAGGCTGCGTGATTCGGGGATCGAGCTCACGCGCTCGTGGCGTGGGGCTCTGCCGGCGGGCGGGCGCGACGCCTTCCGCCAGTTCGCCATCCTCCTCGCCTGCTATGCCGCCTACGACGTGGCCCGCGTGTTCGTGCGGGGCCGCGAGGCCGTGGCCATGACCAACGCCCTGGCCATCATGAACGCCGAGAAGGCGCTGCATCTCTACGTCGAGCCCTTCATCCAGACGATGGCCAGCCACGTGCACGTGCTCGTCCTGTTCATGGACTGGTTCTACTCGAGCGTCCATATCCCGGCGACCATCCTCGTCCTGGTGTGGATCTACCTGTACCGCAACGAGGCCTGGGGCTTCTTTCGCAACGTGTTCCTCACCATGAACGTCCTGGCCGTCACGATCTTCGCCATGGTGCCGGTGGCGCCGCCGCGCCTCGTGCCCACCTCGGGCGTGGTCGACACGCTGTTCCTGTACTCGTCGAGCAGCTACCGCTCCGGGGTCATGTCGTTCGTCACCAACCAGTACGCCGCGATCCCCAGCCTGCACATCGGGTACGCGCTGTTTCTCTCGCTCGCCATCTACCTGCTCACCACGAACCGTCTGGCACGCGCGCTGGCCGCGGTCTACCCGGTCGTCGTGCTGGGCGCCATCGTCATCACGGGCAACCACTACCTGCTCGACGCGGTGGCCGGTGTGATCGTGCTCGGTGTCGCGTTCTTCGCCAACTACGGCGTCGCCCGCGAGAACGTGCCCGAGCTCATCGCGGTATCCACGCAAGCACGCGACGATCGACGCGAGGCGTGAGCCTCAAAGACTCCTATACGACCGGCGTCCGCCAGGCGGTCGTCCCGCTCGCCGGGCGCCTCGTGAGCGGTGGGCGCGTCACGCCGAACGCGCTCACCCTGGGCGGTCTGGTGCTCAACGTCGCCACCGTGCCGCTCATCCTGAGCAGCCACTTCATCTGGGCGGCGATCGTGCTGCTGCTGGCCGGCGCGTGCGACATGCTCGACGGCGCCGTGGCGCGCCTCTCGGCCCAGGTGACGCCCTTCGGCGCGTTCCTCGACTCGACCAGCGACCGCCTGTCCGAGGGCGTCGTCCTCATGGCGATCGGGATCTGGTTCGCGCGCAACGGCCACATCTGGGACCTGGCCGCCGTGTTCGTCGCCCTCATGATGTCGTTCCTGGTCTCCTACACGCGGGCCCGGGCCGAAGCGCTCGGGCTCGAGTGCAAGGTGGGCCTGATGAGCCGACCGGAGCGGGTCGTGCTGCTGGCGCTCGGCCTGTTCTTCGCGCACTACCACGTGCTCACCGTGATGGTCTGGGCGATCGCCGTGCTCACCACGTACACCGTCGTGCAGCGCATCCTGCACGTGCACCGGCAGCTCGCCGACGGCGGCGGAGCGGCCGCCTGACAAGCCCTGCCGCCCGTCGCCGGGTGGCCGCGCCGACCATCGGGCCGCCCTCGCCGGGACGGCGTTCGGACACTCGCCGAGCCTGCCGTCTGGGCCCGCAGGCGGCCCGGTCCGGACGGCCCGCTGTGGTATACTCCGCTGCGTTCACGGCAGCTTCGCGCGGCGCTCCTTGCGACCGTGCACGGGTCACCGTCGGTCCGGTCGTCCGGCCGCGAAGTGGAGGGGAGACATACGTTGAGTAACCCGGTTCGCGTCGC
>DATIYD010000017.1:0-6213 GCA_035517975.1 Thermoleophilia bacterium
CATCTCAGAGGCCGGGTCGAGGCCGGGGCCCACGTGCAGCCCGGCGGCATGACGTACGACCTCGGCCACGAAACTGTCGGCGATCGAACGCTCGACCAGCAGCCGCGAGCCGGCGCAGCAGGCCTGGCCCGAGTTGCCGAACGCGCTGAAGACAACGCCGGCGAGGGCCGCCTCGAGGTCGGCGTCGGCAAAGACGCAGTTGGGCGCCTTGCCGCCGAGCTCGAGGCCGACCTTCTTTATGGTCTGGGCGGCCTGGCTCATTATGTGGCGCCCGACCTCGACGCTGCCGGTGAGCGTCACCATGTCGACGAGCGGCGAAGTGGCCAGCAGGTCGCCGACGCTGCGCCCGGGACCGATCACCACCTGGAACACGCCCCTGGGCAGACCGACCTCGTCGAAGATGCGCGCCATGCCGAGGGCGGTCAGCGGCGAGATGCTGGCCGGCTTGATGATCACCACGTTGCCGGCCGCCAGGGCCGACGCGAACTTGAAGGCCGCCAGCACGAGCGGGAAGTTCCAGGGACAGATGCCGACGACCACGCCCACCGGCTCGCGCACAAGGGCGGTCGGCACCGTGATCGGCTGGTCGGCGAGGTGCTCGACGGCGAGCTTGCCGGCGTAATCGAGCAGGTCGGCGACGCGCAGCATGTCACCGCGACCATCGCCCACGAGCTTGCCCATCTCGAGGGTCTCCCAACGGGCGAGCTCGTCGGCGCGCTCGCGCAGCAGCGTGGCGGCGGCGTGCAAGTACTCGGCGCGCTCCGCGGCCGGGGTGCGCGGCCAGGGCCCCTCGTCGAAGGCGCGACGTGCCGCGGCCACGGCCGTCTCGGCATCGACGCGCCCGCCGTTGGCGACGCGCGCGACGACCGCTTCGGTGGCCGGGTCGACCACCTCGAGCAGACCGCCGTCCGAGGCGTCGACCCAGGCGCCGTCGATGTACATCTGGAACTCTCCCAAGGCGGTCGGGGCCGCTTCGGTGACCCTCTGCCCTTCACGTTCGTCTGTCATGGCCACTCTCCGTTCGATCGATCGGGTGTCGGCGCTCAATCGGCTTCGGGCGCGCTGCCGCGGGCAGGATGGGCGCCGACGACGGCGCCCGGGCCGTGCTCGCCCGGCGCCGCGGTCGAACCGCGCACCACGAGCTCGAACGGCACGCGACCGGCGGACGCACTGGCGCCGACGGCGCCGGACTTGAGCAGATGCCAGGCAGAGAGGCCGAGTTCCCTGGCTGGCACGTGGATGGTGGTCAGAGGCGGATCGCTGTGCGACGACATCACCACGTCATCGAAGCCCACCACGCTGACGTCGAGGGGTATGCGCAGGCCGGCCTCGCGCAGCGCCGAGATGGCGCCGAAGGCGACCTCGTCGGTGGCCGCGAAGATGGCCGAGAAGGGCACCCCATCGGTGATCAGGCGCGCTACGCCCTGCGAGCCGCCCTCGAGGGTGAGCGGCGTCTGGACCACGAGCCGCTCGTCGACCGGCGCTCCCACACGGGTGAGGGCGGCGCCGTAGCCGGTGTAGCGGTCCTGCACCGTCGTCGAGTTGAGCGGCCCGCCGAGAAAGGCGATCTGGCGGTGACCCAGCTCGATGAGGTGCGAGACGGCCGTCTCGGCCGCACCCAGGTCGTCGACCGCCACATGCGGGATATCGAGCTCGTAGCGGCCCACCGCGACGATGGGCACTCCCTGCTCGCACAGGCGCTGTACGGCCAAGGCGACCGGCAGGGTGCTGGCCGGGTCGCGGAGCTGGCCGCCGATCAGCACCACGCCGGTCGGCTTCTGGGAGAGCAGCATCGTGAGGTAGCTCTCGAGCTTGCCGGCGTCGCGGTCGTCGTTGCCGACCAGCACGACGAGCCCGTCGGCGACGGCAGCGTCCTGCAAGCCGCGCACGACGACGCTGAAGAAAGGGTCCGTGATGTCGTGCACGATGGCACCGACGATCTCGCTGCGGCCGGTGACCAGGGCGCGCGCGGCCGAGTTGGTCACGTAGTTGAGCGCACGCGCCGCCTCTTCGACACGCAGCCGGGCACGGTCGCTCACCGGATACGACGACCCCGAAAGCACCCGCGAGGCGGTGCCGGGCGACACGCCCGCCAGACGGGCCACGTCGCGGATGGAGACACCGTGCTGGCGGTGGCCGCGGCGGACGCCCACGGCCGGGGGCGCCGGGGCGTCGCCGTCGGCCGAACCGGCCGGCGCGTCGCGGGGCACGGTCATCGCTGCACTCTCGCCGAGCCGCCCCGCGCCAGGGCTTCGACCTCGGCGAGCGTCGCCATGGAGGTGTCGCCCGGCGTCGTCATGGCCAAGGCTCCGTGGGCGGCACCATACTCGAGCGCGAGCTGCGGGTCGAGACCCGAAAGCAGACCGTAGATGAGCCCCGAGGCGAACGAGTCGCCGCCGCCCACGCGGTCGAAGATCTCGAGGGCGCGACGCTCGACCGAGCGGTACAGGACGCCGTCGGCGTAGCAGACCGCGCTCCAGTCGTTGCGCCCCGCCGAGAGCACGGCCCGCAGGGTGGTGGCCACGAGACGGATGCTCGGATAGGCGGCCGCCACCTGCTCCATCATGGCCCCGAAGCGTTCGGGGTCGAGCGCCGAGAGCTGGGGGTCGAGGCCGGATACCTCGAAGCCCAGCGCTGCGCAGAAGTCCTCTTCGTTGCCCAGCATCACATCGACGAGCGGGGCGATGGCCTGGTTGACCTCGCGGGCGCGCTTCTCCCCACCGACCGCCCGCCACAGTGAGGGCCGGTAGTTCAGGTCGTAGGAGACGACGACGCCGTGCCGACGAGCGGCGGTCATGGCCTCGGTCACGAGGTCGGCGGTGTGCTCGCCGAGGGCGGCGAAGATGCCGCCGCAGTGGAACCAGCGAGCGCCTTCGCCAGCGAAGATCTCGTCCCAGTCGACGTCGCCCGGGCACAGGTGCGAGACGGCCGTGTGGCCGCGGTCTGAGCAGCCGACCGCGCCGCGCACGCCAAATCCGCGCTCGGTGAAGTTGAGCCCATTGCGGGCCGCCCGACCGACGCCGTCGTAGGGCACCCAGCGCAGATGGCTCTGATCGACCCCGCCGCGCAGGATCAGCTCTTCGATCAGGCGTCCCACCGGGTTGTCGGCGAGCGCGCTGACCAGGGCGGCACGCAGGCCGAAGCAGCGCCGCAAGCCGCGGGCCACGTTGTACTCGCCGCCGCCTTCGCAGACGTCGAACGAGCGCGCGGTGGTGATGCGCCCTTCGCCCGGGTCGAGGCGCAGCATGACCTCGCCGAGGGCGACGATGTCCCAGCGGCACTCACCGGCCGAGCGGATCTCGAGGCTGCTCATGCGTCGTCCCCCTGGAGGCCGGCGACCGGCCGCGCGGCGAGGGCGATCTCGCGCGCCCTGGTGGCGAGCATGCGGATAGCGTCGAAGTTGTGGTCGGCGATCAGCCGCTTCTTGACCATCCAGCTGCCGCCGCAGGCGACCACCTGATCGACCGCCAGGTAAGCGGCTAGGTTGTCGGCGCTGATCCCGCCAGTGGGCACGAATCGCACGCCGCCGAAGGGGGCGGCGAGCGCTTTCAGGTACTTCACGCCTCCGGCCGCTTCGGCGGGGAACAGCTTCACCACCGACAGCCCCTGCGCCAGCGCCAGGCCGACCTCGGTCGGTGTGCAGACGCCCGGCACGATGGGCACGCCCCGTTCGAGGGCGAGTGCCACTACAGCGCTGTCGAAGCCGGGCGCCACCAGAAAGCCGGCCCCGGCGGCGAGCGCCGCCTCGGCCTGGGCGACGTTCAGCACCGTGCCGGCCCCCACGCGAACCTCGGGGACCTCGGCCGCGATTGCCGCGATCGCCCGCGCCGCGGCGGCGGTACGGAAGGTGATCTCGGCGCAGGGCAGACCGGCGTCGAGCAACGCGCGCGCAAGCGGCACGGCATCGTCGGCGCAGCCGATCTCTACCACGGGCACGACCAGCAGAGCGCCGAGGAAGGCCTCGAGACTCGACGCGGCCAGGAAGCCGGCCGTGCTTTGGGCGAGCCCTCGTGCACTGCTGTCTGTGACCACCGAACGCCTCCTCCAGCAACGACGTTTGCCATGCAAGTCCAGCATACCCCCGAGCGAAAAGCAAACGGTTTATACGCGACCGCACCAGGACGTACGATTCCACGACCCGGGTGCGAATGGAAGGTCGTGTCTGAAGCGGATGGGGACCGCCTGTATCACCGGGTGAGCCGCGCTCGCCACCCTCCCGCGGCGCTCGGCCCCACCCGCATCGCCGCGGGACCGCGATCCGGCCGGGGCGGCAAACGGACGCCGCGGCGATGGCCGTCGCACCGCGACTATGATGGACGACGCACGGTGAGCGAGGCCGGAACGGGCGGCCCGAGCCTTCGGAGGTCACGCCATGAGCAACGAGTATCTCCCGAGCGTCTACCGGCGGTTCCGCAGCGACTACCCGACCGTCGTGACCGCACTCGACGGCCTCGGCGAGGCCGTCGACGCGGCCGGCCCTCTCGATGAGCGCGTCCAGCGTCTCGTCAAGCTGGGGCTCGCCATAGGCGGAGCGGCCGAGGGTGCAGTACGTTCCAACGCCCGCAAGGCGCTCGCGGCCGGCGCCACGCCCGAAGAGGTGCGCCACGTGGCGCTCCTCGCTGTCACGACCTGCGGTTTCCCGACGGCCATCGCCGGCATCGGCTGGATCGACGAGGTGCTGGGCGCTGCCGGCTGAATCGCCCGCGCAGGCGGACAAGCGAGCGCGTGTCGTGGCGCCGCCCGCGGCGCGCGGTCTTGCGCGTCGCCCGGCGATTTGTAAGATTCCTGGCAGATGCTTGCAAAGAGCCGATAGAAGTCGGGCAACGATCGCGACGATGACGAGGGCGCCCCATCGATCCCAGTGAGTTTCATGCCGCCGCCGCGGGCCGGGTCGTCACCTGCCCCGAAGGCTACGCCGCCTTCGTCCCGGCGTCCCTGCCGCCTCGCCTGACGTACGGCAGCGATCTCGTGCTCGCGCTCTCGCGAGCCGACGCCACGCTCGGCGAGTTGTCCGGCGTCGGCGCCGAGCTGCCCGACCCGCAGCTTCTCGATGCCCCCTTCAAGCGCCAGGAGGCCCTCTGCTCGTCGCGCATCGAGGGCGCCCGGGTCAGCCTCTCCGACCTGCTGCTCGACCAGGTCGGGGCCGCCGCGGCCGGCGTGCCGCGCGACCACCTGCGCGAGGTGAGGGCCTGCATCGCGACACTGCGCTTCGGCGTCGAGCGGCTGGCCCAGGCGCCGCTGTCGCTGACCCTCGTGCGCGAGCTCCACGAGCAGCTGCTGCGCGGCGAGATCGGCGGGCGGCGGACGCCCGGTGAGTTTCGCACCTCGCAGAGCTGGCTCGGTCCGCCCGGGGCGACGCTCGCCACGGCGACCTACGTCGCCCCGCCGGTTGCCGAGATGCACGAAGCCCTGGCCGCCTGGGACGAGTTCCTGGGTGAACGCGATACGATGCCCGACCTGCTGCAGTGCGCCCTCCTGCACGCCCAGTTCGAGACGATCCATCCCTTCGTCGGCGGCAACGGCCGGCTCGGGCGGCTGCTCATCACCCTCTTTCTCATCGACCGCGGCCGCCTGACGCGGCCCCTGCTCTACCTCTCGGCCTACTTCGAGGCCCATCGCGACGAGTACTACCGGCGCCTGCAGCGCGTGCGCACCCACGGTGAGTGGGAGCCGTGGCTGCTGTTCTTCCTGACGGGCGTGCGGCAGACCGCCGAACGAGGCGTACGCCAGGCGCGCGCCCTGACCACGATCCACGGCGGTTTTCACGACCGGCTGCGCGGCCCTGCCCTGGCGCTGGCCGACGAGACCTTCCGCACGCCGTGCGTCACCGTGCCCCAGGCGCAGCGCGCGCTCGGCGTCACCAACCCGACGGCGCGCCGCGTCGTGCGTGAGCTGCAAAGCAGGGAGATCCTCGAGGAGTACGCCGAGAAGCGCTGGCCGCGCGTCTACCTGGCGCGCCCCATCCTCGACGCCGTGCTGCACCCGCTCGAGGACCTGCGTCACGCCCAGAAGGAGGCTCCGGGCGACGTGCTCAAGTCGGTCCCCGATCAGGCGGCCGCCCCGGTCAGGCGCGCGGACATCCTCATGGCCGAGGCCATGGCGCTCGTCGACACCGCCCGCGAGCAGGACGTCCAGGTGCGCCTCACGGGCGGCCTGGCCGTGCGGCGCTACTGCACCGACCTCGACTTCATGGACCGCGAGTACTCCGACATC
>DATIYD010000018.1:0-8396 GCA_035517975.1 Thermoleophilia bacterium
GGCGGCGGCGCTGTCGCGCCGCCGCCCCCGCCTTTCTTCGGGAGTGGGGCCCCCGAAGCTCGGGTGCCGTGCTCTAGCGTCCGGCGCTGCTCGCCATGCCGGGGCTGAGGCGGCGTGCCTCGCCGTCGCCGGTGGCCGGACGATCGTGGCGCGGGGCGCCGTCGCTGCCGGCATCGCCGGGCTCGGAGATGTGGCCCTCGACGCTGACGTTCGGCAGCCACTCGAGCCAGCGCGGCAGGTACCAGTTCCAGTCGCCGAGCAGCTCCATGGCGGCCGGCACGATGATGGTGCGCACGACGGTCGCGTCGATGAAGATGGCGACCGCGAGGCCGAAGCCCATCTGCTGGAACATGACGAGCTGGCCGCCGGCCATGCCCGCAAAGACGCAGACCATGATGGCGGCCGCGCCGGTGATGATGCTCGCCGTGCGACCGACGCCGTAGGCGACCGCTTCGCGAGTGTCGCCGGTGTGGTCGAAGCGCTCCTTGATGCGGCTGAGCAGGAACACCTGGTAGTCCATGGAGAGGCCGAACAGCAGGCTGAAGAGGAACAGCGGCACCCAGGCCTCGATCGTGTCGACGTGCGTGAGGCCGAGCAGGTGGGCCCCCACGCCCTTCTGGAAGACCAGCACGAGCAGCCCGTACGAGGCGCCCACCGACAGCAGGTTCATGGCGATCGCCTTGGCCGGGATGACGACCGAGCGGAAGGCCACCAGCAGGAGCACGAAGGAGAGTGACAGCACGACGGTGAGGGCGATCGGCAGCCACTTGTGGAAGAAGGCCAGGTAGTCGACCACGAAGGCCGTGTTGCCCGTGACGTACACCTTGGTCTGTGTGCCGGCGAAGGCGGCCGGCACCATGGCAGCGCGCACGTGGCCGACCAGCGCCTGCGTCGTATCGCCGGCGGGGTCACCCGCGAGGGTGGTCGAGACCAGCGTGAGGTCGCCGGCCTTGTCGACCACGGTCTGCGCCGGGCCGAAGCGGCCGTCGCTCTTCATGGCGGCGGTGAGACGCGCGACGCCCCGCTTGACCGCCGGGCTCGCGGCCGGGCCGTCGATTACGATCTGCAGCGGGTTGGCCTTGCCCAGGCTGAAGTCGCGCCCGAGGATGTCCCAGCCCTGCTTGGAGTACTGGTCGGCCGGCAGGTAGCGGGCCGTCATGTTGGTGTTGCCGGTCTTCATGACGAGCACCGGCGCGGCCAGCACGAGCAGGGCGGCGACGGCCACTGTGAGCCAGATGGCCGGGCGGCGCATGATGCTGTGGGCGAGGCGCTCGAACAGGCCCGAGCGGCCGGCGGCGCGATCCATGGCCAGGCGACCGACGACCGGCACGCGCAAGGCGTTCACCCGGTCGCCGAGCACCCCGAGCAGGGCGGGCAGCAGGACGAGGGTCGTGGCCAGCGTGGTGAAGACCACGAGCATGACGCCGAGGCCCATGCTGATGGTGATGTCGAGCGGCACGATGACCATGCCGAGCATCGCCAGCACGACCGTCATGCCACTGAAGAAGATGGCGCGGTCGGCAGTGGCGCCGGTGGCGGCGATGGCGTCGATCTTGGCCAGGCCTCGGGCCCGCTCCTCGCGGTAGCGCGAGATCACGAACAGGGTGTAGTCGATGCCGACCGCGAGACCCATCATGGTGAGCACGTTCAGCATGAAGGTGTTCATCGGGTAGATCTGGCCGATCAGGCCGGTGAGGGCGAGCGCCAGGATGATGCTCACGATGCTGAGCAGAAGCGGCATGCCGGCCGCGACCAGGGCGCCGAAGACGATGACCAGCACGATCAGGGCTGCCGGCACGCCGAAGATCTCGGCCTTCTCGAGATCGCTCTTGGCCACCTTGTCGATCATCTGGTTCAGGCTCGCGTCGCCGGTCTGTGCCAGGGTGAAGCCCTCGCCCGGCGTCGCGACGACGACGGCGTGCAGCTTGTCGACGCTCTTCATGGCGTGGTCCTGGTCGCCGGCCATGACGATCGGGATCAGCGTGCTATGGCCGTCACGGGAGCGCAGGGTGGGATCGTGGCTCGTGTAGATGGTGGAGACGTTCTGCACGATACCGGGGCCGAGGTCGGCGATGCGGGCTGCGACGCTCTGCACGTAGCCCTCGAAGATCGGATCGTCCACCTTGAGGTTCGGTGACCTGACGATGACGAAGTCGGTCATGCGCTGCGGACCGGTGAGCTTCTTCTCGACGAGCTTCTGGCCGATCACGCTGTCGGGCTTGCTGCCCCGGAACTCCATGTTCGATGTGATGCCGCTGGAAAGCAGGGCGCCCATCGACACGACCGCAAGCGCGACCAGCGCCAGCCACACGCCGATCGAACGCCACGGGTGCGTGGCGCTCGTGCGCGCCAGGCGCTCGGTGAACGACCGCCCCCTCCCCGTCTCGGCCTTGCCCCTCCGCCTTACCGACCCTCTCATCACAACACCCCACTCCCTTGCCTATCGCCCTCGCGGGCCTCATGAGAGGACCCTATCGACCACGGTCTCGGGCGGCGTCGCCCCGCCGTGGGCAATGGGGGTCAACCGCGGGGGGATATTCGTGGCGCGCCCGCGCGGCAGCCCGGGTACGACCTGCCGCGAGACGACCTCGCCGGGGGTACGAGCGGTCCCACTGTGGGAAGACCTCGCGCAAGGGCCGCCGGCCGAGGCGAGGCCGGGCGAGCGGCCGGCGGCGGCGATGATAGGCTTCGCCGAAGCCGTCCCACGGAGGTCCTTCGCCCATGTCCGTCACCCGCCCTGAGCCGCTCGTCCCGCCCTACCGCGCCCCGCTTGGCGGCGATCGCGATCAGATCGACACGCCGGCGCTCCTGCTCGATCGCGACAAGCTCGAGCACAACATCGCCGCGATGGCGGCCTTCGCGGCCGGCGGCCCGGCGAAGCTCCGGCCGCACAGCAAGACCCACAAGTGCGTCGAGATCGCCCGCCTGCAGCTCGCCGCCGGGGCGACCGGTATCACGTGCGCGAAGGTGGGTGAAGCCGAGGCCCTGGCCGAGGGCGGCATCTCCGACATCCTGATCGCCAACCAGGTGGTCGGACCGATCAAGATCGCCCGCCTCGTCGAGCTCGCCCGGCGCTGCACGGTGACGATCGCCGTCGACGACGCCGGCAATGTGGTCCAGCTCGCCGCGGCCGCCGCGCAGGCCGGCGTCGTCGTCCGCTGCTACGTCGAGGTCGACGTCGGCATGGCGCGCTGCGGCGTGCCCGACGGCGCCGCCGCGCTCGCCCTGGCGCGCCTGGTCTCGGCGGAGCCGGGCCTGGTCTTCGCCGGTCTGCAGACCTACGAGGGTCATCTGCAGAACGTCGTGCCGCTGACCGAGCGCGTGGCGCGCGCCGAGCACGACATGGCCGGCGCGCGCGCCGCCAAAGAGGCGGTCGAGGCCGGCGGCCTGGCCGTCGGCGAGGTCAGCGGCGGCGGCACCGGCACCCACATGGTCACCGGGCGCCTGCCCTGGATGACCGAGCTGCAGTGCGGCTCGTATGCCACGATGGACGCCCAGTACCGGGCCGTCGGCGGCGCCGACTTCGACAACGCGCTCACCGTGCTGACGACCGTGATCAGCCGGCCGCGGCCCGACCGCGCCGTGATCGACGCCGGCCTCAAGGGCGTCACGCCGGAGTTCGGCGAGCCGACCGTGCTCGTCGAGGGCGCGAGCTGGCTCGACTTCTCCGAGGAGCACGGCGAGCTCGCGCTCACCGGCGCGGCGCAGCGTCTGCGGATCGGCGACAAGATCGAGCTCGTGCCGCGCCACGGCTGCACGACGGTCAACCTCTACGACCAGTTCCACGTGCTGCGCGACGGCCGCCTGGTCGACGTCTGGCGCGTGGCCGGGCGCGGACGGAGCCAGTAGCCGTGGGGGCTGCCGACGCCGACGCTGTCGAGCCGCTCGACCGGGACGCGCGCGAGGCGTTCGTGCGCGGCCTGCCCAAGGCCGAGCTGCACCTGCACATCGAGGGCACGCTGGAGCCGGAGCAGATGCTCGCCCTCGGCGCGCGCAACGGCGTGCGCGTGCCGTACGCCGACGCCGACGAGGCCCGCGCCGCCTACCGCTTCTCCGACCTGCGCTCGTTCCTCAACCTCTACTACCGCGGCATGGCCGTGCTGCGCACCGAGCGCGACTTCTACGAGCTTACCGCCGCCTACCTCGACCGCGCGGCGGCCGACGGCGCCCGTCACGTCGAGGTCTTCTTCGATCCGCAGAGCCACGTCGTACGCGGCGTGGCCTTCGACGAGGTGGTCGGCGGCATCGCGGCGGCGCTCGCCGACGGCGAGCGCCGCCGTGGCGTCTCGTCGCGCCTCATCATGTGCTTCCTCCGCGACGAGAGTCCGCGCAGCGCCCGCGAGGTGCTGCACGAGGCGATGCGCCACGGCGACCTGATCGCCGGTGTAGGTCTCGACTCGGCCGAGCTCGGCCACCCGCCCGGCGACTTCGCCGAGGTCTTCGCCGAGGCTCGCGCGGCCGGCTTCGCGGCCGTGGCCCACGCCGGCGAGGAGGGACCGGCCGACTACATACGAGAGGCGCTCGACACCCTCGGCGTGCGCCGCATCGACCACGGTGTGCACGCGATCGACGACGACGCGCTCGTCGCGCGCCTGCGCGACCAGCGCGTCACCCTGACGATGTGCCCCCTGTCGAACCTGCGCCTCGGCGTGGTCGGCGAGCTCGCCGAGCACCCGCTCAAGCGGCTGCTCGCGGCCGGCGTGCCGGTCACTGTCAACTCCGACGACCCCGCCTACTTCGGCGGCTACCTGGTCGACAACTACCTGGCCGCGGCCGCGGCCCTCGATCTGAGCGAGAGCGACTTCGTCGCCCTCGCCCGCCACTCGATCGCCGGCTCGCTGCTGCCCGACGAGCGCCGTGCCGTCCTGCTCGCCGAGCTCGACGCCTACGTGACGGCCGCCGGTCTCTAGCCGACCCGCACTCCGGGCGAGATACGTTTCGCGGCGCCCGCATTCCGCGTAGTCTTGCCGTCATGCCGCGCCTGGCCACACCGGACACGCAGTTCCACGCCTCGTTTCTGGCGGCGCTCGCCGAGTATCACGAGGAGCGCCGTCACCTCGAGCTGGCCATCGCGACGCTGCACGACCCGGTCAACTTCGCCCGGTACGTCGCCGCCCTGCGCGCCGAGGAGCATCTGAAGGGCGACGATCGCTCGACACGAGTGCCGCAGACCAACCTCTGGTGGGTCGAAGGCGACGAGTACCTGGGGCGTATCGCCATCCGCCATCGGCTGAACGCCGGCCTGCGCAGCGTCGGCGGGCACATCGGCTACGAGATCAGGCCCAGCGTGCGTCACCGTGGCCACGCGACCGCCATGCTGGCCACGGCCCTGCCGCTGGCGCGCGCCATGGGCATCGATCCGGCGCTCATCACCTGCGACGTGGGCAACACGATCTCGCGCCGTGTGATCGAGGCCAACGGCGGCCGCTACGCCGGGCGCGACGGCAGCGAGCTGCACTTCTGGGTGCCGACGGTGTAGCCGGCCGCACGGGCGCGGACGGACACCCGGCCCACGCTACCCGGTGCGCTCCTTCTCGCGATCCTGCATCTCGTGCAGGTCGCGGGCCGCGATCTGCGTCACGCGGTAGGCCTTCGCGCCCGCCCGCAGCGAGATCGGCACGTAGTCGTTGATCGCTTCCTCGGCCCCGCCTGCACGCACGAAGACGTAGCCCGTGTGATTGCCCACGAAGCAGCCCCATTCGTAGGCTTCCTGAAAGCCGGGGCCCTGGTGGAGTGTCGCCTCGATCGCATCGAGGCACTGGTCGGGATCGTGCGGCACCACGACGAGGAACCGGGCGCGAGCCATGTGCCCTCCTTCATCCTTGAGAGACTGACTTCGCTTGCCCCCGGGCGGTGAGGGCCAAACCGGGGGGGTGCCGCTAGGCGATCTCTTCCCAGCCGTCGCCGGGCTTGTGCCGCGCGAACACGTCGATGACCGAGAGGATGGCGTCGGTGGCCACTCCACTCACCGCATCGGCAAGGCGGAGCTCGGCCATCATCTTGCCTGGACCGCCCCCGTACTGGTGCGAAACGGTGCGCGTGCCGCTGTAGTGCCGCTCGAGCGACGCGCGATCGAGGGCGGATCGTGTCATGGCCTGCACGAGCACGGGAGCCGACCAGGCCCCGCCGGCATGCCGGACGAACAGGCTGTAGTGGTACGTCTTGCCGGCCGCCACGCCGTCGTCGACGCACAGGTCGCCGGAACCTTCATAGACACACACCTGGCCTTCTGGGCTGCCTTCGTCTGCGGTGGCGGCGCCGTGCGCCTCGGAACGCAGGATGCGCAGGCTCTGTTCGCGATCGCCGTCCCTAGAGCTCCTGCGCCCGCGCCACTGCCAGATGAAGGTCACGGTCGCCGGTTCGCTGCGATACGCGAGCCTGGCAAGCTCGGGCGGCAACGCGCTCGCGCGTCGCTTCTGGCGGCGAGACACAGAGACCAGCGTCGCTACGCTGACGACGGCGATGCCGGCCAGGATGAGGAGGCCGGCGCCGTGATGCTCCACCACCAGGATGAAGCAGGCCAACACGAGGGCTATCGTCGCGACGATCTGGAGGAGTTTCGTCACGAGTCCGCCCGTCCCCTATTTGCCGATGTTGACGGTGAGCTCGAGGCCGTCGGGCATGTCGCTGAAGTGATAGTCGCCGCGGTGGTCGCCCACGACCATGGGCCCGCCGGTCCACGGGTTGGTCGGCCACGGAGAGACGTAGGAGGAGAGCTCCGGGCGCAGATCGGCGATGTTCGAAGGATACGAGCCGTGGTCGGTGTGGTAGGCCATGAGGCCCGCGTAGATGGCGCGCAGGTTCTGCGTCGACTGCGAGTCCCGGACGCCGTCGAACGGTAGCTTGTCGCGGGCCTCGGGCTTGGTGCTGAGGTACGTCATGGCGCCGTGCGATGCCGGCCCGCTCCCCTGCTCCCAGCCCCAGGTGCGCAACGTCACCGAGTTCTTGAACGCGTGGTTCACGGCCAGCCCGCAGCCGACGCAGGCTCTGCCGCACGAAGCGAACATCGACAGCAGGATGAGGCCGACGACCGCGAGGACGACGATGAGAACGGTGCGGCGGTCGCTGCGTCGCGGCGGCTGGCCGTAGGGATACTGTCCCGGCGGACCGTACTGCGGCGGCCCGTACTGCGGCGGCCCGTACTGCGGCGGCCCGTACTGCGGCGGCCCGTACTGCGGCGGCGGACCGTACTGCGAAGGCGGACCGTATTGGGGCGGCGGACCGTACTGGGGCGGCGGAAACGGCGGCTGACCGCACGGCGGCGGCGGGAACGGCGGCTGACCGCACGGCGGCGGCGGGAACGGCGGCTGCCCCGAGGGCGGTGGTTGGCTGGTCGTGTCGTCTGACATGGTCCCTCTCGTCGGCCGGGGCCGCCCGCCCGCGTCTCCGGCGGCCGACGTCTGTATCGGAACATCAGGCCTCGGAGTCAAATGGCGCGCCGTGCGGATCCCGTAGCCAACTCGGGCGACGATGCGGATGGTCCGCCACCTCCTCGCCGTTAGAACGAGCGCTGAGCCGAGCACCGCCAACCGTCATCAGGAGATGAAGCCACAACTCGTTCGCGAAGTCGGCCAAGCAGAAGAACTGACCCGTCGACCGCGGCTCTGCCGCCGGTCACCGCCGTCTGCGAAGCGATAAGCTAGCCCCAGCGATGCGGGGACCGACCTACGCGACCGCTCCTCGCCCCGTGTCGAGGAGGCGCACGTGAGCGACGAGATCGTCATCCGCGCCGCCCAACCCGAGGACGCGGCCACCATTCTGGCCCTCCACCGTGCGGCGGTGAACGGCGAGCGGGGCGCCGGCCGGTACGACGACGCACAGATCGACGCGTGGGCATACCGGCACACGGTGACAGACCTCCGCGCGCGCATCGCCGGCCGGACCTTCTTCATCGCCCGACGGGGGGCCCAGTCCGTCGGGTACGCCCAGCTCGACATTCCCGCGATGATCGTGCGCTCCGTCTACGTCGCTCCGCAGAGCGCCCGCCAAGGCATAGGCCGGCGGCTCGTCGAGGCGGCAGAGGCGGCCGCCGAGGCCGCTGGGCTCGGGCGACTCGAACTCGATGCATCGCTGAACGCCGTTGCGTTTTACGAGGCCGTCGGGTTCCACCGGGTGGGGAGCCATGATCATTGCCTGCAGAACGGACAGGTCATGCCGTGTGTCCACATGGCGAAGCGACTCGCCGGAGAAGGTGCCGCCGGCGGCATCACCCGTCGCCAGCTGCTGGTCGGCGGCGCCATCGCCGGCGTCGCGGCGACCGCGGCCGGCTCGCTGATGGGCTGCGCGAACGGCTCCGGCCAGGGGGGCGCAGGCGCGGCGGCAAGCGGTGCGTCGGCGGCCGGCGCGCCCCAGCTCGGCGCGGCGATGCCGGGCGACACGCGTCCGGACGCTCCCGA
>DATIYD010000019.1:0-5192 GCA_035517975.1 Thermoleophilia bacterium
TCTCGGCCGGCCCGCGGCTCGACGTCACGAGCCTGCAGCGCGAGCTGGGCCAGCTCGTCGACGCCTATCAGAGGCGCGGCTTGGACCTCGACCTGCAGGACGTCTTCGATCGTGTCCTGACGGTCGTCCGCGAGCAGGGTCTGCACATGCCGACCGAGTACGTCGTGCTGCTCACCACACTGGCCGTGCTGGAGGGGGTCGCCAAGCACCTGGCTCCCGACTACCGGCTCACCGACACCGTGGCAGACTATGCCCGCTCGATCTTGCCCAGCAGGGTGGGGCCCGAGCAGCTCAAGAAGGCGGCCCTGCGGACCCTGTCGCGCTACACGCACCTCTTCGACGAGCTGCCGGTGGGCATCTCACGAACGCTGCGCCGGGCCAGCGAGGGCGAGTTTCGCGTGGCGGTGCGGCCCTCGGACTACGACCGCCTGGTGGATCGCCTGAGCGACCTCGTCGTGCGACTGTCGCTGACGATCCTGCTGGCCGCCTTCGTTGTGGGGTTTTCAATCATCGTGGCCCAGCAGCCCGGCAACTCGGCGGTCGACGCCATGGCCGAGGTGGTGCTCGTCGTCGCGAGCGCCGTCACGGTGTGGTGGATGATCACCCTGCTGCTCGGTTACCGTCGCCGCCGGCGCTGAGCCTGCGACCTGAGCGCGCGAAGGGCGGCTTTGAGCACGATGCCCGACGACAAGGCGTCAGGCCAGCCTCCGGGTACGGGCAAGAGGCGCTCAGGCGGTACCCCTGGTGACCCCGAGGCCTCACCCCGAAAGGCGCCCGCGCGGCGGGTCCAACCGCCGCCTCGGACCGGAGTGCGCGCGCTCCTCTCCCGTCTGCCCCTGCGCCGAGTGATCGTCCTTGCCATCGCCATCGTCGGCCTGTACTTCGTCTGGCCGCAGCTCGTGAGCCTGTTCTCGCAGGTTCCCAGGCTGCGCAGCATCTCATGGTTCTGGTTCGTCCTGATGGCGGCGCTCGAGGCGGGCAGCTTCGCCTGCGACTGGGGGCTCACGCGCCTCGCGCTGGGCGAGCGCAGCTGGTTCCTGGTGGGCACCACACAGCTCACGAGCAACGCGCTGAGCAAGGTGATCCCCGGCGGCGCCGCGACAACCGCAACGGCGAACTTCGAGATGCTGTCCGCCGGCGGGGTGCCGTCCGAACGGATCGTCGCTGGGCTCACGGCGACCACCCTGATCTCGGCCGCGGTGCTGTTGGCGCTGCCCGTGCTCTCACTGCCGGCCATCGTCTTCGGCGGGGTGTCGGTGTCGAGGGCCCTGCTGCGCGCGCTCACCTACGGCGTGGTCGTGTTTGCCCTGGTGCTCGCCGGCGGCGCTCTCGCCCTGTTCACCGACAGGCCGCTCGAGACGCTCGGCGCCCTTGCCCAACGGGTGCGCAACCGGCTCGCGCCCCATCGCGAGCCACTGACGAATCTGCCGCGCCTCCTGATCGACGAACGCGACGTGATTCGCAGCATTCTCGGGCGGCGCTGGTGGGAAGCGCTGCTCTACGCCGCGGGCAATCTGCTGCTCGACTACGCCGCCCTGCTCGCTGCACTTGCCGCCGTGGGCGCGCGGCCGCGCGCCTCGCTCGTGTTGCTGGCCTACGTAGTGGCGCAGCTGCTCGCCGCGGTGCCGCTCACGCCGGGCGGACTCGGTTTCGTCGAAGTCGGCCTCGCCGCGACCCTCGGCCTGGCAGGCGTGGGTGCCGCCCAGGCGACCCTGGCGACTCTGGCCTACCGCCTCGTGGCGTTCTGGCTGCCGATCCCCGAAGGCGGGGTGGCCTACGTGCTCTACCGGCGACGGTACGGCCAACGGGCCGCGCCCCCTGGGTAGGTCCGGAAACGCCGTCACGGTCTCTTGCATCGGGCATCGCCCGCCGGAAAATAGGAGTACAGATGGAGTACATGAAGCCCCCACAAGCGGCCTCGGCTTTCGCCGGCATGCGCCGCTTGCAGGGGCTTTGTAAGAGTTGGCTCCTCGGGTAGGACTCGAACCTACAACCCTTCGGTTAACAGCCGAATGCTCTACCAATTGAGCTACCGAGGAACGGGCTCCGGCCGCCGAAGTATAGGCCACGCCGGGCGAGCGCTCAAACGTGCGCGGTGCGCTCGGCCCACTCGAAGAACGCGCGCTTCGCTGCCCGGCTCTCGCCGCGAGCCGCGACGCCCCCGTCAGACCAGCGCGCGCACCACGAGCGCGACACACATCGCCGCGGTGAAGAGCAGGGCCACCTCGGCCACGATGCCGGCAGTCCAGGCGATCTTCGACAGGCGCAGCTCGCCCCAGACCTCGCCGGCGCCGCAGCCCTCGGTGAACAGGCCGTAGCGGATCACGCCGTAGATGCCCAGAAAGGCCGCGTAGCCCGAGAGGCCGAAGCCCACCAGGGCCAGCGGCACGCCCCACCACAGGTTCTCACCCGTGATCACGAGCGCGAGCATGCCGACCGCCGCGGCCATCGCGACGAAGCCCAGCACCACCCCAAGGCGCACGGGCACGACCTTGCCTGAGATGCCGCCCCGCTCGGGCAGTGCGGCGTCGGTGCCACTCCCGCCGCCGACGGCCAGGTCGCTCATCGCTCGACCCCCGCCACTCGCGGCCCGCCCGTCATGGCATTCTGGTCGCGCCCCATCAGTCGAGAAAGTCGCGCAGGCGCTGCGAGTCGCGGTAGCTCTTGAGCTTGGCCAGGGTCTTGGCCTCGATCTGGCGGATGCGCTCGCGCGTGACGCCGAACTTCTGGCCGACCTCCTCGAGGGTGCGCGGATGCTCGCCCTTGAGGCCGAAGCGCAACTCGATCACCTTGCGCTCGCGGTGCGTGAGCGTGGAGAGGACCTGGTTGAGCTCCTCTTTCTGCATGATCTCGCTGACGGCTTCGACCGGCATGGTGGCGTCTTCGTCTTCGATGAAGTCGCCGAGCTGGGAGTCTTCTTCTTCGCCGATCGGCGTCTCGAGGCTCACCGGCTCCTGGCTGATCTTGAGGATCTCGCGCACCTTCTGCGGCGTGGTGCCCATCTCGGTGGCGATCTCCTCGGGGGTGGGCTCGCGGCCCATGTCCTGGAGGAGCTGACGCTGCACGCGGATGAGCTTGTTGATGGTCTCGACCATGTGCACCGGTATGCGGATGGTGCGGGCCTGGTCGGCGATGGCGCGCGTGATGGCCTGGCGGATCCACCAGGTGGCGTAGGTCGAGAACTTGTAGCCCTTGCGGTAGTCGAACTTCTCGACGGCGCGGATGAGGCCGAGGTTGCCTTCCTGGATCAGGTCGAGGAACAGCATGCCGCGGCCCACGTAGCGCTTGGCGATGGAGACGACGAGGCGCAGGTTGGCCTCGATCAGCTTGCGCTTGGCCTCCATGTCGCGGCGCTCGATGCGCTTGGCCAGCGAGACCTCTTCTTCGGCGGTCAGCAGCGGCACCTTGCCGATCTCTTTGAGGTACATGCGGACCGGGTCGTTGGTCGGCGTCTTCACCGACAGGTCGAGCTTGGGGATGATCTCCTCTTCGGGCTTGGCCTCGGCGCCGTCGCTGGAGAGCGGCTCGTCGCCCTCGATGATGTCGATGCCGAGGTCGTTGAACAGCAGGAAGATGTTGTCGATCTGATCGGGCGTCAGATCGACGTCCTGCAGCACGTCGGTGATGTGCTCGCCGTTTAAGTAGCCCTGTTCGCGGCCCTCGGCGACGAGATCCTTGACCTCTTCGATGGCGAGCTCGGGGCTCTCCACCGACCTGTGCTGTTCAGACGGTTCGCTCAACGTCAGTGTTCTCCTCACTCCTGTGCGGCCCGGAAAGCCAGACTCGTAGACGTCGTTGCGTCGCGGCCCGCTCGTCAGCCTTCGACGGGCAGGGCGCGAAGCTGCTCTCGGATCTCGCGGCGCGTACCTTCGAGCTCGATCAACCTCGTCTCATCTTCAGAGTCGTCACGCCCCATGGCCGCCTTGAGCTTTGTGATCAGGCGCGCCACCTGGCCCTCCTGCACGCGCAGGAACAACTCTTGCAAGACGATCGGAGTGAACGACTCGGCGGCCGCCCTCAGCACGATCGCAGCTACCGTACCGTCGTCTGCGACGCCCCCGTCTCTCACCTTGCCGTGCCCCTCGTCTGTTTTCCCTGCAGGTTTGGGGCCTAACCGCTCGACGACCGCCCGGTAAGCGCCGCGCGACGCCTCGCTCGAAAAGAAGCCCTCATCGATGGCGAGGAGATACTCGCGCCCCGGATCGGGCAGCGCCAGGCAGGCGGCGAGGAAACTCACCTCGAGCTCGTGCGTGCCCATCAGAACGCGCTCCTCGGCCGAGCGGCGAGCGCTGGGACGCTGTCGCGTCGCGCTCGCCGCGCCGCCCATGAGAGCCGCGCGCCGCGCGCCGGCGGAGGCTGCGTCGTCGCTGAGCAGAAACCTCACGTTCTCTTCGCTCAGCTGCAGCCTGTCGGCGACGTACCGGACCTCTTCGTCACGCTCGAGGGGGCCGGCCGCCTGCGCGAGAATGCCCCGCAACACGGCGAACGCCCGCATACGACCGTCCACGGTCTTTAGGTCGTGAGAAGCAAGCACGGTGCGAATTTGGAACTGTAGCAGACTCTGAGCGCGGGCCGCAAGCGCCCGGAACGCCTCGCCGTCGTTGCCCGCAAGCACGAAGTCGGCGGGGTCGAGGCCGTCGGGCACGCGCACCACGCTCATGGTCGCGCCGGCCCGCCGGGCGAGCTCGAGGGCGCGGTTCATGGCGCCCAGGCCGGCGGCGTCGGCGTCGAAGCACAGGAACAGGTTGCGCGTGTGGCGCGTGAGCGCCTTGAGCTGCTCGTCGGTGAAGGCCGTGCCCATCGAGGCGACCACGTTGGTCACCCCGGCCTGCACCAGGGCGATGACGTCGGTGTAGCCCTCGACGACGAAGAGACGGTCGAGCTTGGCCGCGCTCGCCTTGGCTTTGTCGAGCCCGAACAGCGCCTCGCTTTTGTGGTAGAGCAGGGTCTCGGGTGAGTTCAGGTACTTGGGCTTGTCGTCGCCGAGCGTGCGGGCGCCGAAGCCCAGCACGCGGCCGCGCTCGTCGGCCAGCGGGAACATGAGGCGACCACGGAAGCGGTCGTAGACGCCGCCCTTCTTGCCGGGCACGACCAGGCCGGCGTCGGTGAGCTCGCGCTCGGTGAAGCCCTTCCTGGCGGCGGCGTCGCGCAGGTTGCTCCAGCCCGGCAGCGAGTAGCCGAGGCGATACTCG
>DATIYD010000020.1:0-18181 GCA_035517975.1 Thermoleophilia bacterium
CGCCCCCCACGGCCACCGCCGCGAACGACCCCAGCGGCACCACGCGTTCCTTGTCGCCCTTGCCGAGACACCGCAGCAGGCCGCCCTCGAGGTCGACGTCGGCGGTGCGCAAGGTGACGATCTCGCTCGCCCGCAGGCCGCAGCCGTAGAGCAGCTCGAGCAGGGCGAGATCGCGCTCGGCGAGCGGTCCCGCCGTCGTCACGGCGGCCAGGATGGTCTCGATCTCGTCGACGCGCAGCACCCGGGGCAGGCCCCGGGGATGCTTGGGCGTGGTGAGATGCACCGCCGGATCGGCCACGAGGCCGTGCTCGCGCACGAGGTAGTGGTAGAGGCCGCGGACCGCCGCCATGCGGCGCGCCACGCTGGTGGTCGCGCCGTCGCCGCCCGGCCCGTTGAAGTAGCGGTAGAGGTCGTCGTCGGTCGCCGTGGCGACGCTACCGCGGACGGCCGCCGGGCCCCCGGCGCTGCCGGACGTGGGCGGCCCGCCGAGGAAGGCGGCGAAGCGCTCGAGGTCACGCCGGTAGGCGGCGACGGTGTTGGCGCTCAGAGCGCGTTCGAACTCGAGGTGGGCGAGGTACTCCTCGACGGCCGGATCGGGGACCGCGCCGGCAGCCGGGTCGGGGGCGGAGTCGTTCGTCGGGTCGGGGCTGGGGGCGCTCACCCGGTCGTGGCCGCGGCCGCGTGCAGCAGCGCGTGGAGCAGCCGGTAGGTCTCGCCGAGCCGTTCGACCGGCAGGTACTCGTCGGGTGTGTGGATCTTCTCCGCGCCCTGACTCAGATTGACGCTCGGCAGCCCGGCCGCGTTGTAGACGTTGACGTCGGATCCGCCGCCGCTCGAAAGGAGGCGGGGCTCGAAACCGGTCTCGCGCAGCGCGGCGCAGGCGATGCGGACCGGTAGCGCGTCGTCGGCGAGCGCGAAGCCCGTGAAGGCGTCGCGCACGCTGACCTCGACGTCGATGCCGGCCAGGCCGGCCGCGAGCTGCACGGCATCGACCAGACCGCCGGTGTGCGCGGCGAGCGCGGCAGGGTCGTGGCTGCGCACCTCGCCTTCGACGCGGCAGCGTTCGGGCACGACATTGACCGCGCTGCCGCCGCTGATCAGCCCGATGTTGGCCGTCGTGTCGTCGTCGATGCGGCCGAGCCGCATGCCGGCCACCGCGGCGGCCGCCGCGGCGATCGCGCTGCGGCCCTGCTCGGGGGCGATGCCGGCGTGGGCCGCGACGCCGTGAAAGTCGGCCGTCACCATCTTCTGCGAGGGCGCCCGCGTGATCACCGCGCCGACCGGCCCCGCGCTGTCGAAGACGAAGCCGGCGCGCGCGCCGAAGGGACCGAGGTCGAGCGCCTTGGCACCGCGCAGCCCCACCTCTTCGCACGTCGAAAAGACGGCCGCCAGGCCGCACGGCGGCGGCGCGGTGGCGAGATCGGCAAGCACCGCGAGCAGCGCCGCGCAGGCGGCCTTGTCGTCGGCGCCGAGGACCGTGTCGCCGGCGCTGCGCACGACGCCACCCTCGACGACGGCCTCTACCGGTCCGTTCACCGTCACGGTGTCCATGTGCGCGGCGACGAGGATCGGCGTGCCGCGGCCCTCGCCGGGCAGCACGACGGAGATGTTGCCGCTGCCCGCGCCGGTCGCCGCGGCGCTGTCGTCTTCGGCAGGCTCGAGGCCGCGGTCGCGCAGCCAGGCCAGGATGAAGTCGGCGACGGCGCGCTCGTGACCCGATGGCGAGGGGATCTCGACCAGTCGCACGAACAGGTCGAGCAGGTCGTCTAGCTCTGCGCCCACGACTCCTCCAGCTCACCCTCGCGCTCGTTGTGGTACCGCGCCGCGGCGCCGACGAACTCACGGAACAGCGGCGCCGGGCGGGTCGGGCGCGACTTGAACTCGGGGTGGAACTGCGAGGCGACGAAGAAGGGGTGATCGGGCAACTCGACGATCTCGACGAGGCGACCGTCGGGCGTGGTGCCGGAGACCACGAGGCCGGCCTGCTCGATCTGCGGCCGCAGCGCGTTGTTGACCTCGAAGCGATGCCGGTGCCGCTCGCGGACCTCCTCGACCCCGTAGGCGGCGCGCGCCCTGGTCCCCTCGACGAGGTGCACGGTCTCGCCGCCCAGGCGCATGGTGCCGCCCATGTCGGCGATCCCCTTCTGCTCGGGCAGCAGGTCGATCACCGGGAAGGGCGTCTCCTCGTCGAACTCCCAGGAGTTGGCGCCGGTCATGCCGCAGACCGTGCGCGCGAACTCGATCACGGCGCACTGCATGCCCAGGCAAACGCCCAGGTAGGGCACACGGTGTTCGCGGCAGTACTGGATGGCCTCGATCTTGCCCTCGATGCCGCGCATGCCGAAGCCGCCCGGCACGATGACGCCGTCGGCGCCGGCGAGGCGCTCCGCCACGGTGCCGGGGGTGAGCTCCTCCGAGTCGATCCACAGGATGCGCAGCTGCCGGCGATGATGGATGGCCGAGTGCTTGAGGGCTTCCCAGACCGAGAGGTACGCCTCGTGGAGCTGGACGTACTTGCCGACCAGGGCGATCGTGACCGGCTCGTGGCAGGCGTCGATGCGTTCGACCAGAGCGCGCCAGTCGGCGAGATCGGGTTCGACGCCGCCCAACCCGAGCTTGCGCACGACGAGCTCGTCGAGATGCTCCTCGTGCATGCGCAGCGGCACCTTGTAGATGTCGTCGGCGTCGGCGGCCGACACCACGGCCTCGGGCTCGACGTCGCAGAACAGGGCGATCTTGTCGCGGATGCCGCGGCTGAGCGTCTCTTCGGAGCGGGCCACGATGATGTCGGGCTGGATGCCGATCTCGCGCAGCTCGGCGACGCTGTGCTGGGTGGGCTTGGTCTTGAGCTCGCCGACCACCCCTATCATGGGCACGAGGGTGACGTGCACGTAGAGCACGTTGTCGCGCCCGATGTCCTTGCGGAACTGGCGGATGGCCTCGAGGAACGGCAGGCTCTCGATGTCGCCTACGGTGCCGCCGACCTCGGTGATGAGCACGTCGACCTCGAGCTTCTGGGCGAGGCGGTGGACGCGGCTCTTGATCTCGTTCGTGATGTGCGGGATGACCTGGACGGTGCCGCCCAGAAAGTCGCCGCGGCGTTCCTTCTGGATGACGGCGTTGTAGATGCCGCCGGTCGTGATGTTGGAATCGCGCTCGACGAACTCGTCGATGAAACGCTCGTAGTGGCCCAGGTCGAGATCGGTCTCGGCGCCGTCTTCGGTGACGAACACCTCGCCGTGCTGGTAGGGGCTCATCGTGCCGGGGTCGACGTTGATGTACGGGTCGAACTTCTGGTTTGCGACCTTCAGGCCGCGGGCTTTCAGGAGTCGCCCGATCGACGCCGCGGTGATGCCCTTGCCGAGACCGGACACCACGCCCCCAGTCACGAAGATGTGCTTCGCCATGCCCCCTCGCTTGTGACCTGCGGCCACGTCGTGATTGACGGATCGAACGCCGTGCACGGCGACACCGTACGAGCGTGGAATGAGGCGAATCGGCGGGTAGTGGGCTCTGCCCGACACATGCGGGCCGTCACGAGCGGTTGTGCGGCGAGCCCAGACGTCACTTCGGGGAGCAAGTATACCAAAGCGCGCGGGCCGGACACCAATCTGGCCGTCGGCGCCGACGGCCGACTAGGCGCGCGACGTAGTCGCGCACGCCTGAGCGAAAACGACGCAGTCGCTCTTCGGCACTACGCCGAGCGCGCCGCCGCAGCCTGATCGAGCAGGGCGCGAGCGTGATCGCGCGCGGTAGAGTCGCCGGCCCGACCCCCGAGCATGCGGGCGAGCTCGTCGAGGCGCTCGTCGCCGGAGAGCTCGCTCACCACGGTCTCGGTCGTGTCGGCTTCGGGGTCGGCGAGCTTGCGGATGACGAAGTGGCGATCGGCGAAGACGGCCACCTGAGGCAGATGCGTGATGCAGACGATCTGGGTGGCTTCGGCGAGCGCCGCCAGGCGCTCGCCCAGAACAGTGGCGGTGACTCCGCCGATGCCGGTGTCGACCTCGTCGAAGATCAGCGTGCGCACGTCGTGTCCAAGGTGGGCGAGGCTCTTGATGGCCAGCATGGCGCGCGAGAGCTCGCCCCCCGAGGCCGTCTCGCGCAGCGGCCGGGGCGGCACCCCGGGGTTGGCCGAGAACACGAACTCGGCCTCGTCGGCGCCCCGCGGCCCGAGGGTCTCGTCGCCGGCCCGGGGCTGCAGCACGACCTCGAAGCGCACGTGCGGCATGGCGAGACCGCGCAGCTCTCCGGCCACGCCGGCGGCGAAGCCCGGCGCGGCCGCCGCGCGCGCGGCCGAGAGCCGCGCGGCGAGCGCGGCCGCCTGGGCCTGGGCGACGGCGACGCCTTCGACGAGCTCCGATTCGTCGGCCGCCTGACGCTCGAGCGCCGCCAGGCGCTCGCCCGCCGCGGCGGCGTGAGCGATCACGGCGTCGGCAGAGCCGCCGTACTTGCGGGCAAGCAGCGAGAGCTGGTCGTAGCGCAGCTCGACGGCGTCGCGGTGCGCCGGGTCGACGTCGAGATCGTCGAGGTACGCCCGCAGGACGGCGAGCAGGTCGTCGGCCTCGGCTGTGAGACCCGTGAGCCTCGCCGCAGGGGCGGCGAGGCTCGGGTCGACGCTCTCGGCCTCGGCGAGCAGGCGAGCCGCGGCGCGCAGCGCGTCGAGCCCGCCGCCCGAGGCCTCGTCGGACAGCAGCGCCGCCGCGCCGGCCACGCGCTCGACGAGCTTCTCGGCGTGGCGCAGACGCTCACGCTCGCCTTTGAGCCGCTCGTCTTCGCCCGGCTCGACCGCGGCGGCCTCGATCTCGTCGATCTGAAAGCGCAGGAGGTCGATCTCGCGCTGCCGGTCGCGGCCCTCGCCGCGCAGCGCAGAGAGCTCGCGCGAGCGTGTCTGCAGGACCGACCAGGCGTCGGCGTACTCGGCCAGCATGGCGGCGAGGTCTGGGCCGGCCCAGGCGTCGAGCAGGTCGAGCTGGCGGTCGAGCTGCAGCAAGCGCGCGTGCTCGAGCTGGCCGTAGAACGCCACGCGGTCGCGCAACACGGCCTCGACCGCCGGCAGGGACGAGACGAGGCCGTCGAGGAACGCCCGCGAGCGGCCGGCCCGGGTGATGCGCCGCGCCACCGAGAGCGTCTCGCCGTGTTCGTCGAAGACCGCCTGCACCAGAGCCTGGTCGGATCCGGGTCGCACGAGACTCTCCTCGCCCTTCTGGCCGAGCAGGAGGCCGACTCCCTGGGTGAGCAGCGTCTTGCCGGCGCCGGTCTCGCCGGTGATCACATTGAGCCCGGGGGCGAGCTCGAGCCGGGCCTCGGCGATGAGCACGAGGTCGGCGATGGCAAGCTCAGCGAGCATGGGGGCGCCGGCCGCTAGAAGACATGGCGCGCGCGGTTGAAGAGCTTCTCTTCGACGTTGTGGTAGAACGAGCCGCCCTCGCTCACCAGCAGCCGCGCGCGGGCGCCGCCGGCGGCAATCTCGATGGTCTCGCCGCAGCACAGGCGACCTGCCTCTGAGCCGTCGACCAGCACCTCGGCTTCGTCGTCGGGCGAGGCGTTGCTCACCCTGATCACGTGGTCGGAGCGCAGCACGAGCGGACGAAAGCCGAGCGAGTGCGGGGCGATGAAGTTGAGCACGAGAGCGTCGGCGTCCCAGACCACGAGAGGGCCGGCGCAGGAGAGGTTGTAGGCGGTCGAGCCGGCCGGCGAGGCGACGATCATGCCGTCGCAGAGCATCTCGCCCACGCGGGTGCCGGAGACCTCGTAGACGAGGCGGACGACGCGCTGGGAACGCACCCGGGCGAGCACGATGTCGTTGACCGCCGTGTGGCGCTCGCCGTTCCAGCGCGCCTCGACGGTGAGCAGGTCGATGACCGAGTAGCTGCCCCGCACGATGCGCTCGAGCCCGGCGCGCCAGTCGCTGCGTCGCATGCTGGCCAGAAACCCGACGTTGCCGAAGTTGACGCCCGTGGTCGGCACACCGCTGCCGAGCATGCGTCCGAGGGCACGCAGGATGGTGCCGTCGCCACCCAGGACGAGGCACAGATCGACCGTGCGCAGCTCGTCGTCGTCGACCACGCGGTACCCGTCGCCGCTTTCGAGCCGGTGCTTGGCGCGCTCGTCGTCGGGCACGACGAGCTCGAGTCCGAGCCGGCGGGCCTCGGCGGCGAGGTCGCGCAGGGTGCCGTTGGTCGTGCGCGGCAGGTGGTGCGTGAGCACCGCGATGCGGTGCAGCGTCTCAGCCACGGACGGCCTCGACGGCGCGCCGCGCGGCGGCGTGCGGATCGACGCGCGCGGCGGCAAGCGAGCCGCGCCCATCGCAGAGATACACGAAGTACTCCACGTTCCCCCTTGGCCCGGGGTGTCCGGAATCGCACACGCCGAGCACCGCCGAACCGCGCTGCTCGAGCCACGCCGCGATATCGGTGATCACTCGCAGATGGATGGCGGGATCGCGCACGACTCCGCCCTTGCCGACCTGGTCGCGGCCGGCTTCGAACTGCGGCTTGACCAGGACGAGACCGCGATACCCGGCGCGCGCGAATTCTAGCACAGGCCCCAGGGCCAGCCTCAGCGAGATGAACGAGACGTCGGCGGTGACGAAGCTCGGCTGAAAGGGCAGACGATCGGCCGTGAGAGCACGGGCGTTGGTACGCTCCAGCACTGTCACGCGCGGGTCGGTCCGCAGACCGTAGTCGAGCACGCCGTAGCCGACGTCGACGGCGATCACCCGGCCGGCGCCGTGCTGCAGCAGGCAATCGACGAACCCTCCGGTCGAACTGCCGAGGTCGCAGGCGTCTTCGCCCTGCACGGTGACGCCGAGACTCTCCAGGGCGTGGCTCAGCTTGTCGCCGCCGCGTGAGACGTAGCGGGGACGCTCGGCCACGGCGAGCTCGCTCGCGGCGTCGACGAGGTCGCCCGGCTTGGGGCACGACCGGCCGGCCACGAAGACCTCGCCGGCCAGCACGGCGGCACGGGCCTGCGAGCGGGTGGCGAAGAGGCCGCGGGCGACGAGCAGCGTGTCGAGCCGCTCCCGCATACCCTCAGGAGATGTGCGCGAGGCCCGCCTCACGTTCGAGGACGGCGGCGGCGATCGACTCGGCGGTGAGACCCAGATCGGCCAGCAGCCGCTCCCGGTCGCCGTGCGCGACGAACGAGTCGGGCAGGCCGAAGCGGCGCACACGCACGGGACTGTCGGCCAGGTGCTCGGCGACCGCGCTGCCGAAACCTCCGGCCAGGACGTTCTCTTCGATCGTCACGACCCGCCCATGGGTCTCGGCGAGCTCGTCGAGCAGCGCCGTGTCGAGCGGCTTCACGAAGCGGGCGTCGACCACCGTCGGCCGCAGCTCGGTGCTCTCGAGCAGATCGGCGGCCTGCAGCGCCAGACCGACCCCGGTGCCGATGCCGACCAGGGCCACCTCGCGTCCCTCGCGGAGCACCTCGGCCGTGCCGATCGAGATCTTCTTCAGGCGGCGAGGCTCGTCGAACGCCGCGGCCAGGCCGCGTGGGTAGCGCAGGGCGACCGGGCCAGGGTGGGTCAGGGCCGTGTGGACCATGTGCTGGAGCTGTGCGTGGTTCGAGGGCGCCATCACCACGAGGCCGGGGATCATGCGCAGGAACGAGAGGTCGAAGGCGCCGTGGTGCGTGGGCCCGTCGTCGCCGACCAGACCCGCCCTGTCGAGGGCAAAGACCACGGGGATGTGCTGCAGAGCGACATCCTGCACGAGCATGTCGAAGGCTCGCTGCAGGAACGTCGAGTAGATCGCGACGACCGGCCGCATGCCGGCCAGAGCAAGACCTGCCGAGAACACGACGGCGTGCTCCTCGGCGATGCCCACGTCGTAGAGCCGGGCGGGAAACTCGGCCTCGAAGGCCTCGAGCCCGGTGCCCTGGGTCATGGCGGCCGTGACCGCCACGACGCGCGGGTCGCGCCTGGCCTCGCGCACGAGCACGCGGCCGAAGGCCTCGGTGTAGGTCGCCCCGCCGGGCTTGCGCTTGCGCTCACCGTTGCTCCGGGTGAAGGGGCCGGTCCCGTGGTACTCGGCAGGCTGCTCCTCGGCGGGCTCATACCCTTTCCCCTTGACCGTGCGCACGTGCACGAGGACCGGCCGTTGCGTGTCCATCGCCTGCTGCAGGGCCACGCGCAAGGCGCCGATGTCGTGCCCGTTCACCACGCCGATGTACGCGAAACCGAGCTCCTCGAAGATGAGACCGGGGCCGAGGAAGGCCTTCATACTCTCCTTGACGTCCTTGCCGAGGCTGTACGCGCGGGCGCCGATCGCCGGGATGCGGGCGATGGTGTGCTCCATGTCCTCGCGCAGCCGGGTGAGCCCGGGATCGAGGCGGAACCTGTTGAGGTACAGCTGGAAGGCGCCCACGTTGGGCTTGATCGACATCTGGTTGTCGTTCAGCACGACGACGAGCGGCGTACGGAGCTGGCCGGCCTGGTTCATCGCCTCGAAGGCGACGCCGCCTGTGAGCGCGCCGTCGCCCATCACGCACACCACGTGACCGTCGGAACGCCCGCTCAGACGGGCAGCCTCGACGAGGCCCAGCCCGTAGCTGATCGAGGTCGAGGCGTGACCGGTGCCGACGACGTCGTGCTCCGACTCAGCGCGGCACGGGAATCCCGACAGACCGCCGTACTGGCGGATCGTGTTGAAGCATTCGGCGCGCCCCGTGATGATCTTGTGGGCGTAGGCCTGATGGCCCACGTCCCAGATGATCTTGTCGCGGGGGCTGTCGAGGACGCTGTGCAGAGCGACGGTGAGCTCGACGGCGCCCAGACTGGCCGCCAGATGGCCGCCGACCTCGCTCACGCACGACAGGATGACCTCGCGTATCTCGTCGGCGAGGGCCTGGAGCTCAGTGATAGAGAGCGAGTGCAGGTCGGAGGGACCGCAGATACGCAGAAGCTGGTCCATTGGCTCCGGAGTATACCACCGGCGTTCGCCGGCTCCGGCGCCGGGCCGTTCCCTTCGCCCAGCGGGTGTTCGCGCCTAGGAGCGCCGCTCGAAGATGTAGTCGGTCACTGCTCCGAGGCTGCCGGCTTCGCCGCCGAGCTCCGCCAGGCGGGCGGCGGCGCGCTCGTGACTTTCGCCTGCCAGGGCGCGCGCGCCCTCCAGGCCGAAGCGCGACACGTACGTCGTCTTGTCGAGCATGGCGTCCTTGCCCGCCGTCTTGCCCAGATCGGCGGCATCGCCCTCGACGTCGAGGATGTCGTCGACGATCTGGAACAGCAGGCCGATCTCGCGGGCAAAGGCACGGTAGGGCTCGAGCGGGGGACCGCTCACGCCGCACAGGACGGCCGCGCCGGCCACCGAGGCCTCGATCAGGCGGCCGGTCTTGAGCGAGTGCAGCAGGCGCAGCTCCTCGTCGTGGCTCGCGGTCGCGGCCACATCCATGTACTGGCCGCCGACCATGCCCTGCACACCGGTCGCCCAGGCCACCTCGGAGAGCGCGGCGACGAGGAGCGCCGGCTCACCCTCCTGGCGATCGGTGATCAGGCGAAAGGCCTCGGCGAACAGGCCGTCGCCCGCGAGGATGGCGATGTCCTCACCGAACACCACGTGGCACGTTGGCTGGCCCCGGCGCAGGCTGTCGTCGTCGATCGCCGGCAGGTCGTCGTGGATCAGCGAGTAGGTATGGATGAGCTCCAGGGCGCAGGCAAACGGCAGGAGGCGCCGGGGCGGCGCGCCGAGCCGCTCCGCCACCGCGAGACACAGGACCGGACGCACGCGCTTGCCCCCTGCCAGCAGCGAGTAGCGCATCGCCTCGACGAGCGGCCGGGCCGCGGGCGCCGCCCCGAACTCGAGTCCTTCCAGGAACTCCTCGACCAGGGCGCGCAGCCCGTCGGGGTAGCCGGCCCCGCCCCTCGCGGGGCTCCCGGCGCGGCGTGTCGCGTCGGCGCCGCTCACGACGCCCTGCCGGTCTCCTCGAGCAGGCTCGCCGCCTCGTCGGCGAGCTCGGCGGCGCGTTCGAAGAGGCTCATCTCGATGTCGGTCGAACCCACCTCGCCGGCGCGCTCCTCGAGATCGCGCAGCTCGGCGGCGATCTCGCGGACCCGGGCCAGAGCGCGTGCGTCGCGGGTGCCGTGGCCGTGCGTCTCGGTCATCGCTCCTCCCCATCCCGGCCGCGCTCCGCCGCCTGCGGCGGCGGGCCCGAGCGCAGGGCACCGGCCAGGATGCCGTTCACCAGGGCGGCCGCCTCGTCGGTCGAGTAGCGCTTGGCCAGGCGCACGGCCTCGTCGATCGCCACCTCGGGCGGGGTCTCGCCACCGCGCAGCTCCCACAGGGCGAGACGCAGGATGCTGCGCTCCAGCGGGGCGATACGGGAGAGCGGCCAGGCCGGCGAGTTGGCCGTGAGCTCGGCGTCGAGCGCGACCTGGCCGTCGATCACGCCGGCCACGCTGCGCCGCGTGAACTCGTCGAGCTCGTATCCCTCGCTCGTGGCGCGATTGGCGAGCAGCGCGGCGGGTGAGAGGTCGGTGACCTCACGCTGGGAGAGCACGAACACCGCGTCGCGGCGTGCCTGCTTGCGGCTCGGTCTGCGCGCCGTCACGAGGGCCGCTGCCCCGCCGTCATGCAGGTTCGATGGCAAACAGCGGCTGGCCGTATTCGACGGCGTCGCCGTTGTCGGCGAGCACCTCGCGCACCACGCCGTCGACGTCGGAGCCCAGCTCGTTCATGAGCTTCATCGCCTCGAGGATGCACAGCGTCTGCCCCGCCGCGACCGGATCGCCGACCACGACGAACGGTTCGAGAGCCGGCGACGAGGCACGGTAGAACGTGCCGACCATCGGCGAACGTACGAGGTGGTACCCGTTGCTCTCGGCTGCTGGAGAGGCCGCCGGCGGCGGCGAGGGTGTCTCATGCCCGGACGAACGGCCGTCGTCGGGCGTCTCGCCGCCCGCCTTGCGCACGGTGATGCGCACGTCGCCCTCTTCGAGGATCAGCTCCTGCAGGTCGCTCGCCTCGACCATCGCGATGATGTCCTTCACGCGGTCGGCGCCGGCGTCGCTCATGGCCGTATGGATGTCGGTGGCGAGATAGTCGGGCACCTGGGTGCCGAACACGTCGTTCTCGGGCCCTATCCGGTGACGCTCCAGGTATGCGCGCGCCGTCTGAGGGAAGAGGGCGTAGGACAGGACGTCCTCGTCGGAGTGGGCAAGCTCGCCGATCTCGGCGCGCGCGCTCTCGAGGGTCTCGTCGACCAGCTCGGCCGGGCGCACGCTGATGGGGCGCTCGTCGCCGAGCACGCGCTCGACGATGTCGGCCGAGACCGGGCCCGGCGCCGTGCCGTAGCGGCCGCGCAGGTAGGCCTTCATCTCGTCGGGCACGATGTGCCAGCGCTTGCCCGAGAGCACGTTGAGCACGGCCTGCGTGCCGACGATCTGCGACATGGGCGTGACGAGCGGCGGAAAGCCGACTTCGGCGCGCACCACCGGGATCTCCTCGAGGACCTCCGGCAAGCGGTCGAGCGCGTTCTGTTCCTTGAGCTGGCCCTCGAGGTTGGAGATCATGCCGCCCGGCACCTGGTGCGAGTAGACCTGCATGTGCGTGAGCGAGGTCACCCCGCGGTCCCAGCCGCCCTCGATGCGCACCGTCTCGAAGTACTTGGCGATGGCGAACAGCCGCTCGAGGTCGAGCTCGGAGTCGTACGGCGTGCCGATAAGGGCGGTCACCACCATCTCGGTGGCCGGCTGCGAGTTGCCGAAGGCGAGTGGCACCGTGGCCGTGTCGATCACGTCGACGCCGGCCTCGATCGCCTTCAGGTAGGTCATCGGGGCAAGGCCGCCGATGTAGTGGCAGTGGAGCTGGATGGGCACCGAGAACTCGCTCTTCAGGCGCGTGATGAGCTGTTCGGCGTAGAAGGGTGACAGCAGCGCGGCCATGTCCTTGACGCAGATCGAGTCCGCCCCCATCTCGACCAGGCGGCGGGCCACCTCGATGTAGTGGTCGAGCGAGTGTACCGGCGAGATCGTGTACACCACGGCCGCCTGGAAGTGCTTGCCCGACTCCTTGATCGCGGCCGCCGCGGTCTCGAAGTTGCGGGTATCGTTCAGCGCGTCGAAGACGCGGAAGATGTCGATGCCGTTCTCGGCGGCCTTGGCCACGAAGCGTCGCACGATGTCGTCGCCGTAGTGCCGATAGCCCACCAGGTTCTGACCGCGCAGCAGCATCTGCAGCGGCGTGCGATGCACGTGGTTCTTGATGATCCGCAGCCGCTCCCAGGGGTCTTCGTCCAGGAACCGCAGGCAGGCGTCGAACGTGGCTCCACCCCAGCACTCGAGCGAGTGGTAGCCGACCTCGTCGAGCGCTTCGAGCACCGGCAGCATCTGGGCCGTGCGCATGCGCGTGGCCCACAGCGACTGATGGGCGTCGCGCAGTGTCGTGTCGGTGATGCCGATCCGCCGCGCTCGCAAAAGACGCCTCTCCCCGTGCCCCTCGCCCGCCGCGCTAGACGCGCGTGATGTAGCCGCCGGTGCGCGTGTCGACCCGCACGCGCTCGCCCTCTTCGATGAACAGCGGCACCTGGATCGTGACACCCGTCTCGAGCGTGGCGGGCTTGGTGCCGCCCTGCGCCGTGTCGCCACGCAGACCGGGCTCGGTGTGCGTGATGGTGAGCTCGACGTGGTTGGGCGCCTCGACGCTGGCCGGTTCGCCGTTCAACGACAGAAGCAGGACCTCCTGGTTTTCGACCACCCAGTCGAGGGCCGCGCTGGCCGTCGCCGGGCTCACCGTCACCTGCTCGAACGAGTTGGGGTCCATGAGCACGACCTCGTCTTCGGTCGAGTAGAGGTAGGTCATGGTCTGCGACTGCGTGTGCACGCGGTCGAACTTCTCGCCGGAGCGGAACGTCTTGTCGAGGACGGCGCCCGTGGCGATGTTGCGGACCTTCGTGCGCACGAAGGCGCCGCCCTTGCCGGGCTTGACGTGCTGGAACTCGACGATGGTGAAGTTCTCGCCGTCGATGGCGATCGCCATGCCGTTCTTGAACTGGGCGGTGGACACCACTTCGGCCATAGGTTCTCTCTAGCTCGTTCGGGCGGCGGCTCCGGTCGCGCCGCAGGTCAGGCTTCCCCGGATCGGCACACCATGATACACGAAAGGCGCCGTCAGCGAGCCCGCGGCTGTGACCCGGGCCGTCTAGTCGACGTAGCGCAGCTCCTTGCCCGCCAGCGTCAGGCGTTCGCACCCGTCGGGCGTGACCACGACGGTGTCCTCGATGCGCACGCCGAAGTGTCCCTCGAGGTAGATGCCGGGCTCGACCGTGACCACCATGCCCGCCTCGAGCCTCTCGGTGCTGCGCCGGCCGACACGCGGCTTCTCGTGGATCTCGAGGCCGACGCCGTGACCGGTACCGTGCCCGAAGCGATCGCCGTAGCCCGCGTCGTCGATCACGGCGCGCGCGGCGGCATCGACGTCGCGGCAGGCGACTCCGGCGCGCGTCGCCGCCAGGCCCGCGGCCTGCGCCGCGAGCACGGTCGCGTACACGGTCCGTTCCTCTTCGCCCGCCCGCTCCACGGCGTAGGTCCGCGTGATGTCGCTGTGGTAGCCGTCGAGACGCGCGCCCATGTCGATCACCACGAGGTCGCCGGCGGCGATGAGGGCGTCGCCGGGAATGGCGTGCGGCAGCGCCCCGTTGGCGCCGGCCGCCACGATCGTCGCAAAGGCGACGGCCTCGGCGCCGGAGCTCCGCACGGCCCGCTCGATGGCCCACGCTACCTCGCGCTCGGTGCGACCACGCAGCCCCGCGGCCACCACCGTCTCGAGCGCGGCGTCGGCGCAGGCCGCGGCCGTGCGCAGCGCCTGCAGCTCGCCGTCGTCTTTGACCATGCGCAGCGCGCTCAGGCGCTCCCCCACGTTGACGAGCCGGCCGCCGAACCGGCGCCGGAGGCGCCGGTACCCGCTGTAGGTGACGGCGTCGCCCTGAAAGCCGAGCCGGCGCTCGAGCTCGTCGCGAGCGTCGGTCGCCGGCCAGGCGGCGAGCACGTCGCCTACCAGGTCGCCGCCTTCGCTGCGGACCAGGTCGAAGCCGGCGACCTCGGCGCCGATCTGCGCCCAGAAGCGCGAGTCGCTGCAGATCAGGGCCTGCCCGGCGCTCGCCAGCAGCACGGCCTCGTCACCGCGAAAACCCGAGAGGTAGCGCACGTCGGCGTGGTCGGTCACGAGGGCCGCACCGAGCCCCCGGACGGCGAGCAGCCGGCGCAGCGCGGCGAGTCGCTGGTTCATGTGCGGGACAGCACCTCCGCGAGCCTGTCGACGGCTTCCAGATACCCGTCGATGCCCTTGCCCGACACGCGCACGGTCGCCAGGTCGGCGATCACCGAGCGGTGGCGCCAGTCCTCGCGCCGCTCGATCGCCGAGAGGTGGACCTCGGCGATCGGCCGGTCGACGAGCTCGAGGGCGTCGTGCAGCCCCCAGCTGTAGTGGGTCCAGGCGCCGGCGTTCAGGATGACGGCGTCGACCTGCTCGTCGCCGCGAGCGAGCGCGTGGAGCTGCTCGACGAGACGGCCCTCGTGGTTGGTCTGGAAGCAGCGCACCTCGAAGCCGAGCTCGGCGGCGTACGACGTCACCCGGGCGCAAAGCTCGGACAGGGTGATCGTGCCGTAGTGCTCGAGCGCCCGCTGGCCGAGCATGTCGAGGTTCACCCCGTGCAGCAGCCAGAGGACCTTCACCTGTCGATCAGCCATGCGATCACCTCGCGTTGAAGTGCCGGGGGTACGACCACGCCGGTGACCGGCTCACCGAGCGCGGCGAGCAGCACGAACCTGGGGGTGCCGTCGACCGCCTTCTTGTCGCGTTCGACGAGCACCGCTACGTTGCCGGCCGCCACGCCGGTCAGCCGCTCGGGCAGGCCGGCCGCCGAGAGCAGGTCCTGACCGCGCGTCGCGTCGGCCGCCCCCAGCCCCTGCAGACGCTCTGACAGCCACAGCGCGGCGCGCAGACCGAGCGCCGCGGCCTCACCGTGCGAATACCGGGCGTAGCCGCCGGCGACCTCGATCGCGTGACCGATCGTGTGGCCAAGGTTGAGCGCCGCCCGGGCACCGGTCCGCTCGCGCGGGTCGCGGCAGACGATGGCGGCCTTGACGCGCACGTCGGCTTCGAGCAGGCGGGGCTCGAGCGCCGCGCCGCGCGCGATGTTGTCCTCGGTCAGCGCCAGGGTGGCGCCGCCATCGAGCAGACCGTGCTTGATCACCTCGGCCCAGCCACTCCGGACCTCGCGTTCGGGCAAGGTGGCGAGCGTGAGCACGTCCTCGACGACGAGCGCCGGCTGATAGAACGTACCCAGGTAGTTCTTGCCCTGGCGAAAGTCGACGGCGACCTTGCCCCCGACGGCGGCGTCGACCATGGCCAGGATCGTGGTCGGCGCCTGCACCAGCCGCACGCCACGCTGGAAGGTCGCCGCGGCGTAGCCGGCCAGGTCGCCGATCACACCGCCCCCGAGGGCGACGACCGTGTCGTCGCGGCTCGCGCCCAGCTCGTAGAGGCGCTCGTAGAGAAGGGTGAGGGAGGCGCCGGACTTGGTCTGCTCGCCCGGCGGCAGCACGACCGGCGAGGGCCGCATCCCGGCGGCGGTGAGGCTCTGGGTCACGCGTTCGAGATAGAGCGGCGCGACGTTCTCGTCGCAGACCACGAGGGCCAGGCCCGCCGGCCGCCCGTAGAGCTCGCCGAGACGCTGCAGCAGGCCGGCTCCGATGTGCACCTCGTAGCGCTCGCCGGCGGCCTCGACCGCGACGGTGCGCACCGGGCCCGAGGCGTCGGCCCCGGCGCTCACGCCGCCACCGCCGCGATCACCTTGTCGGCGACCCAGGCGAGGCGCTCGCGACCGCCGGTGCGCACCACGGCCGTCGACACCTCGCCGTAGAGTGGCCGCCGCTGTGCGTACAGCGCCTCGAAGGTCGCCTCGTCGCGAGCCAGCGGCCGTGCTCCGGACTGCGCGCGCGCGAAGAGCACCTGCGGCGGCGCGTCGAGCCACACGACGTGCGGCAGGTGTCGCAGCGCCTCGCGCACCTCGGCGATCGTCACCGCGCCGCCGCCCAGTGCCACCACCCGCGCGCTGCGCGCCGCCGCCGCCAGCTCGTCGACGACCACGGTGCGTTCGATCTCGCGAAAGCCCGCCTCGCCGTGTTCGGCAAAGAGAGCCGCGATGGCACCGTGCCGCGCGATGATCAGCTTGTCGGTGTCGACGAACGGCACGCCCAGCCGGCCGGCGAGCATGCGCCCGATGCGGCTCTTGCCGGCCCCCATGAACCCCACCAGGGCGATGCTGCCCGTCACAGGCGTCGCAGGCCCTCGGCAAACGAGGTCACGGCGGCCGACAGCTCGGCCACGTTCTCGCCGCCGAAGCGCTCGAGCGCCGCGGCCGCGAGACACAGCGCCACGACCGCTTCGCCCACCACGGCGGCCGCCGGCACGGCGCAGACGTCGCTGCGCTCGACGTGGGCCGCGACCGTCTCGTGGCTGCCCAGCCGCACGCTGCGCAGGGGCTTCGTGAGCGTGGCGATCGGCTTCATGGCGGCGCGCACGACGATCGGTTGCCCCGTGGAGATGCCGCCCTCGATGCCGCCGGCGTTGTTGGTCGTGCGCCCGTAGCCCGTGGCGGCCGACCACACGATCTCGTCGTGCACCAGCGAGCCCGGCCGATGCGCCGCGGCAAACCCGAGGCCTATCTCGACCCCCTTGATCGCCGGGATGCCGAACAGCGCCGCCGCCAGGCGGGCGCCGAGCCGCCGGTCGGCCTGCGCGTAGCTGCCGATGCCCGGCGGGACCCCGTAGGCCACGACCTCGAACACGCCGCCCAGTGTGTCGCCCGCCTGCCCCGCGGCGACGATCGCCCCGCGCATGGCCTCGCTTGCGGCCGTGTCGAGGCAGCGCACGGGGTCGTCGTCGACCGTGCGCAGCGCCTCGAACGAGGCCGGCAGCTCCGCCGCGACCTCACCGATCGCCGTGACGTGACTGTGGACGGTGCAGCCCAGCTCGGCCAGCAAGCGTCGCGCGACGGCGCCGCAGGCGACCCGTGCCGCCGTCTCGCGGGCGCTGGCCCGCTCGATCACGTCGCGGAGATCGCCGGCCCCGTAGAGCTGCGCGCCGGCGAGGTCGGCGTGGCCGGGCCGCGGCACGCGCACCGGCTCGGCCGGCGCCGCGACGGGTTCGGCGGAGAGCGCGTCCGACCAGTTCGCGGCGTCGCGGTTGGCGACCGCCAGGGCGACCGGCGCGCCCGTCGTGCGGCCGTAGCGCACTCCCGACAGGATGGCGACGCGGTCGCGCTCGATCTGCTGTCGCGCACCGCGCCCGAAGCCCAGCTGGCGGCGCGCAAGGTCGGCGTCGATGGCGGCCGCCTCGAGCGCGAGGCCGGCCGGACAACCTTCGACGATGGCGGTGAGCTGTCCGCCGTGCGACTCGCCGGCGGTGAGGTAGCGCAACGTCGTCATGCGGCTACCTTACACGGCGCCCGGAAGGCGAGACAATGAGGGCGGGCCGCTTACGCGGCCCGCCCGTTGGGTTGCCTTGTCTCGTCGCGAACGCGCGAGTCGGCCTACTTGCTCACCGACTGCCCGACACGCAGGGTGACCTGGACGTCGCCGTGCAGCACCGTCACGGTCTGCGCGGGGCCGTTGATGCCCACGATCTTGACCTGGCCCCACGAGGTCGTGATGACCGCGCCGACCTTGCGGGAGGCGTAGGTCGTGCCGTCGACCACGATGGTCGCGCTCGGCACGCCGTTGGTCGTCTCGACGCTCAGGGCCTTGATGCTGTGGCCCGCGTAGGAGCTCGACTCGGTAGTGGAGATCGAGCTGGAGCTCGAGCTGGAATTGGAGCTCGAGCTGGAACTGCCCTCGCCGTAGTTCAGTTGCATGACAGTGATGTCGTAATACAGGGTGACCGAACCGTCATCAAGCTGCACCTGCGTCGGCTCGGTCGACGGCGCCACAGGTCCGAACGTCTTCAGGTTCGACTCGCCACCGAGGGTGTAGTTACCAAGCAGCTCGAACGTGACGCCGCCCGCTGCGACCTTGGTAATCTCGACCACCGGGCCCGACGAGGGCAGCGCAGCGCCGGCCTTCTGGTTGTGGTAGTTGTAGGTATCGACCGGAACGTTCTCTTTTGTCGTCTTGACGATCTTGACGTCGGCGGACACCGGTGCGGGTTGCGCCGTAGGGCTGCTGGTCGGGTTAGCCGTACTGCCG
>DATIYD010000021.1:0-9612 GCA_035517975.1 Thermoleophilia bacterium
CGGGCTTCGGCGCTGACCGTCGCGGGCCACGTCGCAGGCGTACCGCGTCGCGCAGCAGCCACTCGACCTGGGCGTTCACCGAGCGCAGGTCGTCGGCCGCCCAGCGCTCGAGCTCCCGCCACAGGTCGGGGTCGATGCGCAGCAGGAACTGCTTGCGGGCCACCATGGCTAGTCCTCAGCCATCGTCTGGTCCGCGGCCGGCGCGACTTGGCGGCCGGCGCCCCTCACTGGTAGAGCGTCCCCGTGTTGATCACCGGGGTGACCTGCGACTCGCCGCAGAGCACCACCATCAGGTTGCTCACCATGGTGGCGCGGCGTTCGGGATCGAAGTCGACGAGGTTCTTCTCGTTGAACTCGGTCAGCGCCTGCTCGACCATGCTCACGGCGCCCTGCACGATCTTCTTGCGGGCGGCGATCACGGCCTCGGCCTGCTGGCGGCGCAGCATGGTCTGGGCGATCTCGGGGGCGTAGGCGAGGTGGGTGAGGCGCGCCTCGTCGACGGTCACGCCGGCCTTGGCGAGGCGTTCCAGCAGCTCCTCGCGAAGGGCCTGGGAGACGTCGTCGACGTTGCCGCGCAGCGTGATCTCGGTGTCCTGCTCCTCGCCGTGGTCGTAGGCGTAGGCCGTGGCCAGGTGGCGCAGGGCCGTCTCGCTCTGCATCGAGACGTACGCCTCGAAGTCGTCGACGTCGAAGATGGCCTGCGCCGTGTCGACCACGTGCCACACCACGACGGCGGCGATCTCGATGGGGTTGCCCGCCTTGTCGTTGACCTTGAGCCTTTCGCCGTTCAGGGTACGGGCCCGCAGCGAGATCTTGTAGCGCGGCAGCCGCCGGGCGGCCTGCGTGCCGCCGGTGTCGCCGCCGCCACCGCGCGAGCGCCTGCCCGGGGTGGCCGGACCGTTGGCGAAGAACGGGTTGCCCCAGCAGAAACCGCCCTGGCGCGTGGTGCCGCGGTAGTTGCCGAAGAGGATCAGCAGGCGCGCCTCGTTGGGCTGCAGCGTGAAGTATCCGGGCGTCGACAGGATGGCGAAGAAGAGCGCGACGATGCCGGCGATGAGCAGGGCGATGTTCGGCTGCGAGCCGCCCGAGGACGTGCTGGTGCCGTTCACGGCGGCCTGCCAGAAGAGGACCCCGGCCGCCGCGTAGAGAGCGAGGGTGACGGGCGCCATGATCCACCCGCTCAAGACCTTCGTGGTGCGTTCCTTGTTCATCGGTTCCTCCGTGGATCGTTGTTCTGACGAGGAGCTACGTTTTCGCATCGCATCGTCTCTCTTCACGACCGGCTCAGGCGCAGCGCCTGACCCCAGCTCAGCTTCGCGCCGCCGCGCACGAGGGCGAGCGAGTAGATGCGCGCCGCGGTCACGGCCACCACGGCCGCCCCGGCCAGCGTAAGCGCCGCCGAGAGCACGACCTGCCAGACCGGAACGTGGGTCAGGGCGATCCGCACGGGCATGAGAACCGGGGCCATCGGCGGCACGAACGAGAGCACGGTGAGCCACAGGGCGTCGGGCGTACCGACGGCCACGTAGGTCAGGAGGAAGGTCCCCACGAGGAACATGCTGATCGGCATGGTGACGAAGCCGATCTCCTCCTGGCGCGCGACCAGCGCTCCGGCCGCGGCGCAGGCGAAGGCGTAGAGCGTGAAGCCCAGCAGGAACCAGAGCAGGACCGAGGGCAGCAGCACCCACACGGTCGAGGGGATCTCGGTGCGATTCACCACTGCGTTGGCGATGAGGCCGGCGGCCACCGTGAGGCCGATCTGCACGAAGCCCACCAGGCCGATGCCGAGGACCTTGCCGGTCAGCAGACGGCTCGGGCGCACGACGGCGAGCAGGACCTCGGCCGTGCGCGAGGTCTTCTCCTGGGCGACGCCCTGGGCCACCGCCTGACCGTACAGCAGGATGCTCATGTAGAGCAGGATGCCGGCGACGATCGCTGCGAGAGCGTGGGCCGTCTGGTCGGGCGGCGAGGGTTGGAGCGTGACCACGACGAGCGGCGCCGGCGTGAGCGCTTGCGCCACCGCCGCCGGCGAGACGCCATGGGCGGCAAGCGACGCGCGCAGGTGCCCCTCACTGACGACGGCCTGCAGCACGGCGCGAAGCGTGGGGTCGAGGTCCTGCCGCACCACGGCGAGCTCCTGTCCGTCGCTCACGCCCAAAGCCACGTCGAGGGACTTGTCCCGGATCTGTGCTCGCGCGACGGACTCGCTCGCCAGGTCGGAGACGCGCACCTTCACGCCGGCCGCGCTCGCCGCGTGCTGCAGGGCCGGAGCGAGTGCCTGGGTGGAGGGACCCAGAAGGGCCACGGTCGCCGGCTTGGCCGGCTTGTGGAACAGCGACGGCGCAACGATGACGGCCACGACGAGCGCGACGCTCAGCGCCGTCATGATGCGGATATAGCGGCTGCGCAGCCGCTCGTCGATCTCGCGGCGGGCGACGAGCCAGACCGTCGGCGTGCCGCTCATCGCCGCACCAGCTCGCGGTAGACGTCGACCAGATGGCCGCGTTCGTAGCCGAACTGCTCGACCGGGCCGGCCGCCTGAGCCGCGGCGAGGACGGCCTGGGCGTCGGCGCCGCTGTCCAGGTCGAAGACGATGCCTTCGTCGTCGCCGCTTCGGGCGTGCACGCCGGCGAGTCCCCGTTCCCAGCCCGCCGGCGCGTCGACCTGCACGCGCAGGCGGCGCGGCAGGCGGGCGCGCAGCTCGTCGAGCGAGCCGGCGGCCAGCACCCTGCCGTGCTCCAGCACGACGACGCGGTCGCAGAGCCGCTCGACCAGGTCGAGCTGATGGCTCGAGAACAGGATGGCGCGGCCGCGCTCCGTCTCGGCACGGAGCATGCTGGAAAGGTCGTCGACCACGCTCGGATCCAGGCCGGCGAAGGGCTCGTCGAGCACGAGAAGATCGGGCTCGTGCACCATCGCTACGGCGAGCTGCACGCGCTGCTGGTTGCCGTGCGACAGGGCCACGGTCTGGTCCTGGGCGCGCGCCGCCAGGTCGAGGCGTCCCAGCAGCTCGACGGCGCGGCGCTCTGCGGCGGCGCGGTCGAGGCCGCAGAGCCGGGCGAAGTAGACGAGCTGGGGCAGGATCTTCATCTGCGGGTACAGGCCGCGTTCCTCGGGCATGTAACCGAACCGCAGCCGGTCGGCGAACTCGACCGGGTGACCGCGCCAGGTGATCTCGCCCTCCTGGGGCTGCAGGATGCCCATGACGACGCGCATCGTCGTGGTCTTGCCGGCGCCGTTGCGCCCCACGAGACCGACGATCTCGCCGCCGCTCACCGTGAACTCGACGCCGTCGACCGCAAGGCGTTCGCCGAAGCGGTGACGCAGGCCGGCCACGCGCAGCACCGGCCCACCGCCGTCGCCGGCGCTCACTGCCGGCCTCCTGGTTCGCCTGCGTCCATCGCGGCACCTCTCATGACGTGTGTCGGGGTCTGTCCACGGTCACCCCAGGTACTTGAACCGAGGCCACAGGGCTTGCCAGCTTGCGCGGGGCTGCCGGCAGATCCAGACCGGCGCTCCCTGGTCGTCGTTGTCGACGCCGAGATGGTTGTCGAGGCGCGTCGCCAGGCTGACGCTCGCGAAGGCCGGCGTGAGGTCGGAGCGGGCGAAGCCCACGGCCACGACGGTCCTCGCGCTCGCCGGTGGCGGGCCCCAGTACCAGAAGCCGTCGTGGCCGCTGTAGGCCCGGGGCAGCTCCACCGCCGGCCCGAAGCGGTCGATCGCGCCGGCCTCGGCGTAGCTCGTCGTGAGCAGCGCGGCGGAGAGTCGCTCGCCCGGCGGCAGGCCGTGGTAGACGGTCGCGATCTCGCGCACGTACGTCGGCCAGCCGACCGTCTCCAGCGCGTCGTAGTTGAGCGAGCCGATGTTCGTGCTGTGCAGGTCGCGGACCGGGATCACCGGCAGCGTGACCACGACTGCGGTGAACGCCGTGAGTCCGACGGCCGCGAGCACGAGACCACGGCGCAGCCGCGCGCGGCCGCGCGACAGCCAGGCGATGGTGGCCGGCGCGCCGGCCGCGAGCAGGAGCGGGATGAGGCCGCTCAGGTAGTAGGGCTTGCCGCCGGTGACGATGAAGACGGCGGCGAGGACCGCCCAGCTCCAGCCCAGCGCGCGGCAGAAGCGCAGGCTCGGGTCGCGGAACAGGCGCACGAGGCCGGCGATCCAGACGGGGGCGAGGTAGGGACTGATGAGCACGAGCTGGAACGGCAGGAACGCCCAGCGCGGCTCTGAGGTCCCTGAGCGGCCGGCCGCGATCGAATGAGCGACGGCGAGCTGAGGCCAGCCGTGCTGTGCCTGCCAGACCAGGTACGGCGTCCAGAGCAGCCCGGCGATCAGGGCGCCGGTCCACAGCCAGGGCGAGGTCAGCAGGCGGCGCGGTCCGGCCAGGACGATGCCGCCGAGCACGCCGAAGGCGAGGAACGCGATGAGGTCCTTGTTCAGCAGGCCGACGCCTGCGATCGCGCCGGCGACCAGCCAGAGCCGGTCGTCGCCGGTGCGCAGGATGCGCACGATGAGAAAGACCAGCAACGTCCAGAGGAACAGGTCGAGCGGCGTGGTGCCGAACAGGTGGGCCGACGCCAGCAGCAGGGGGCTGACGGCCATCGCGGCCGCGGCGAGGAGCTGCGCGGATCTGCCGCCGCCGAGCTCCCGGCAGGTGAGCGCCGTGAGCACCACGGTCGCCGCGGCGGCGAAGGCCGACGGCAGGCGCAGCACGACGAGTGAGCCCGGCGCGATGTCCGACAGCAGCCGGGCGAGGAACGGCACGAGCGGCGGCAGGTCGGGGTAGCCCCAGGCGAGGTGGCGCCCGGCGACCAGGAAATAGAGCTCGTCGCCGTGGTAGCCGTAGCGGCCCGAGAAGGCGATGAGCGCGAGGGCGACACCTGCGGCGAGCGCCGCGAGCGGCGCCGCCGCAAGGCGGGGCAGCGCGGCGCGCGACGACGTCTGCGCGCCGTCGCGCGCCGCGCCGGGACCCGGTCCTTGCGCCTGGTCTGCCTCTGCCACCACGATCTCGCCCTTCGCCTCTTCGTCGCTGCCCGGCACGGCCTGCGGCTCAGTCGCCGTAGGTCGCCCAGACGATCAGCAGGTAGATCGCCGCCAGCGCGACGAGCGCCACGACGAACAGCGTCGTATCGGTCCGGGCCAGCAGGCGCGCGTCGGCGACGATGCCGCCCAGAAAGGCGACCGTGACGAGCCAGCCCTGCCAGGTCACCGGGCGCGCTCCCCAGCCGATCCGCTTGCGTCCAAACCAGGGTCCCATCAGGTCCTCCGATAGACTTCGTCGTCGGCGCTCAGGCAAGCGTGACTGCGTCGCGCGCCTGGTCTCGCTGTCGTTCGCCGGTCGGTCTCGTTGCAGATAGTATCGTGATATCACATCGGAATCAAACCCGTGCGCCCCGGCGACCGGCCGGACGGCGGCGAACGCAAGCGGGGCGGGGCGCCTTGCGGCGCCCCGCCCCGTCCGGGCGTTCGCTTGTGCGAGCGGCGTCGGTCTTACGCGAGCGTCGCCTCGACCGGCACCATGTGCTTCTTGAGGCCAAGGTCGGCGTCGCTCACGCCGATCGCCCGGCCGACGAACTGGCTCAGGTAGACGACCGGCACCTCGCTCCAGCTGGGGTCGGCCTTCTTGATGTCGCCCTGGCGGCTGTCGAGGTTGACCTGGCAGAGCGGACAGGCGCAGGCGATGGCCTGGGCGCCGCACTCGCGGGCGTTGGCCACGATCTTGCGCACGAGCTCGACGACGACGGCCTGCTCGCAGAGGGCCAGCGAGGCTCCGCAACAGTCGGTCTTGAAGGTCCACTCGACGGGCTCGCAGCCGAGCGTCTCGAGCACCTCGTCCATGTGGGTCGGGTACTCGGGGTCTTCGGCGAGCGTCACCTTCGGCGGGCGGGTGAGCAGGCAGCCGTAGTAGGCCGCCACCTTGAGGCCGGCATAGGGCCGGTCGACCTTGGCCTTGAGCGCGTCGAGGCCGACCTCGTCGTGGTAGAAGTCGACGAGGTTGAGCACGCCGACGCCGCCGGCGTACGGCCGCCCGACGACCTGGGCCACGTCGCCGGCCGTCTCTGCGTCGTCCATCTCGTGGTTGGTCGCCATGAAGCGGGCGAAGCAGGCCGCGCAGGGCACGGCCACGCGCTCGAGGCCCATGTCGTCGTGCACCTTGGCCATCTCGTTGGCCGGCAGGGCGGTGGCCAGCAGACGGTTGGTGGCGTGGGCGGCGGTGTTGCCGCAGCACTCCCAGCCGGGGATCTCGACGAGGTCGACGCCGAGACGGCGGGCCGTGCCCTGGAACGAGCTGGCGAGCTCCTGGGCCGTGCCGTGCAGCGAACAGCCGGGGTAGTAGGCGACGCGGCTCACAGCGCACCTCCGTCGCTCGGTGGCGCGCCGGGCGGCGGCGCGGTGTCGGGCAGGTCCATGGCCCGGCCGATCGCCCGCTTGTCGCGTTCGATGCGGTCGGCCACGGCGGCCATGCGCTTCATCTGCGTGCGGTCGCCCATGGTGGGCATCGGGTTGATCTTGCCCTTCAGGAACATGCGGATGCCCATGACCACGTCGTCGGAGAAGCTCGACGGTCGGGTGACCTTGTCGAGGGCCAGGAGCTCGACCTCGTAGAGCCGGCCCCAGCGCCGGAACGAGTCGTAGTTGAGCTTGAGGATGTTGGCGAAGGGGGCGTCGGAGCGCACCCGCTTCTCTTCGCGGGCGATCATGCGCAGCTCGTCCATGATCGCTGCGATGTCGATGCCCTGGGGGCAGCGCGTGGTGCACGTCTCGCAGCCCGTGCACAGCCAGATGAAGCGGCTGTCGACGGCGGCGTCGACGGCGCCGATCTGCACGGCGCGCATGATCTGGGCCGGGTGCAGGTCGCCGAACCCGGCGACCGGGCAGCCCGTGCTGCACTTCTTGCACTGGTAGCACTTGTAGGCGTTCTCGCCCGAGCCCCGGTTGACGCGGCGGGCGAGCATGGCGTCGATGGTCGTCACGTCACCCTCCTTCCCGCTACGCCACGGCCGGGCGCGGCATGAGGCCGGCGGCCTCGACGATCTCGGGGACGGCCTCCTCCCACTCCACGGCCATGAGGTGTACGCCGGCGACGCCTTCGATCTCGGCGATCTCCTTGATCATCTCGACGGCGAGCTTCTTGCCCTCGGCGTGCGCCGGTGGGCCCTTCTCGACCGACGCCATGCGATCGACGATCTCCTGGGGCACGTCCATGCCCGGCACGAAGTTCTTCATGTACTTGGCCGCGCCGACGCCCTTGAGCGGCGTGAGGCCGGCGAGGATCTTGATCTCCTGGTGCAGGCCCAGGGCGCGCACCTCCTTCATCCACTCCTTGAACTTCGGGATGTTGAAGATGCACTGGGTCTGCATGAAGTCGGCGCCGGCCTCGATCTTCTTCCGCAGGCGCAGCGCGCGGAACTCGAAGGGATCGCCGAACGGGTTCTCGGCGCAGCCGATGAACAGCCTCGGCGCCACGTCCATCTCGTCGCCGCACTGGAACTTCTTCTCGTCGCGCATGTCCTTGTACATCTTGATGAGGTTGATCGCGTCGAGGTCGTGCACGCCCTTGGCCTCGGGGTGGTTGCCGAAGCTCATGTGGTCGCCGGTCAGGCAGAGGATGTTCTTGATGCCCAGCACCGAGGCGCCCAGGATGTCGGCCTGCATGGCCAGACGGTTCCGGTCGCGACAGGTCATCTGCATGATGGCTTCGACGCCGTTCTGCTGGGCCTGCCAGCCCGAGACCATGGAGCTGATGCGCACCACGGCCGTCTGGTTGTCGGTGATGTTGGCGGCATCGACGAAGCCCTTGAGGAGCTTCGCCTTGTTCTCGATGATGCTGCCGTCGGCGTTCTTGGGCGGGCCGCACTCGCCGGTCACCGCGAACTTGCCCTCGGCGAAGACCTTCTCGAGGTTGCTGCCAGCCTTGTACTCGGTGGCCGTCATACCGGCTTCGCCTCCTCACGCACCATCTTGCGGGGGCCGCCGGAGCTGCTCTTGCTCCAGTTCTTGGGCGGCCGGTTGACGTACATCAGCTCCTCGCGGCCCTGGGCCTTGAGGCGTTCCCAGATGAGGTGCCAGGCGCAGTCGATGTCCTCTTTGTCGGGGGTCGTGACCTCGCACTTGCCTTCGTGCGAGCCGCCGCAGGGACCGTTCATGAGGCTCTTGGAGCAGCGCACCACCGGGCAGATGCCGGCGGTCTCGCCGATCACGCAGTCGCCACAGGCGCCGCAGCGCTCGAGCCAGACTGCGTGCTCCTGGGGCATGCCCAGCATGTTGGTGTTGACGGCCGGCACGACGATCCTGGGAGCGAACTTCTCGGCCATTGACTGGATGCCGATGCCGCAGGCCATGCTCAGCACGATCGGATACTCCTCGACCTTCGCGGCGATCGTGTCGAGGTACTCCCACTCGCACTGGCGGATGGCGGCGGTGTGCTCGATCTCCACGTCGCGGCCGTCTTCCTTGGCCTTGATGCGCAGCTCGGCGGCCAGGATCTCGGCCTCTTTCTCGCCGCCGGTCAGGCAGACCGCGACGCACGTGTCGCAGCCGGCCACGAGGACCTTGTCGTGCCCTTCGGTCAGACCGTAGATCTCGTCGAAGGGCTTGCGTTCGGCTGTGATCATCTCGAGTGTCCTTCCTCCACGAAGACCGCGGTCATGAGCCTTGGGTGGTGTCGCTGCCGGCATCGTCGGGCATGGCCAGGTCGCCCATCTGCTGGCGGACGACCTCGTGGGCCGTGAAGCCCTCGCGCGGGCGCACGGGGTTGGGTCCGAGCCCGCGGATGCGCGCCGTGAACTCGCGCGCCGTTTCGGCGAACTGCGGGCCCATGGCCGACGACATGTTGTACATCTCGACGCGACCGGGATCGATCCCGATCTCCTCGAGGAGCTTCTTGACGTAGCCCACCCGCTTCTTGGCCCACAGGTTGCCCTTGAGGTAGTGGCACTCGCCCTCGAGGCAGCCGGCGGCGTAGACGCCGTCGGCGCCCGCCTCGAGCGCCTTGAGCAGGTGGATGACCTCGAGCTTGCCGGTGCACGGCAGCTTGATCATGCGGATGTTCGACGGGTACTGCAGGCGCATGCTGCCGGCCAGGTCGGCGGCCGCGTAGGCGCAGTAGTGGCAGGCGAAGACGATGATCTCGGGCTCGAAGCCCTCGTTACCCGGCAGCGCGGCCGCGGCGGCCTTGCTGTCGGCCTCGGCGGCGGCAGCGGCGGCCGCTGTGGGCTTGTCGGCCATCGTCAGCTCACCTCCATCGTGAGGGCCTCTTCTTTGGCGAAGATCTGGGCGTCGGTGTAGTGGTGCAGGACGATCGCCTTGGCCGGGCACTCACTGACGCACACGCCGCAGCCCTGGCAGGCGGCCGCCTCGATCACGGCCTTCTTGGCGACCGGGTCGATGGTCGGCACCTCGTAGGGGCAGATGCGCACGCAGGTGAGGCAGGCCGCGCACTTGTCCTGGTCGACCTCGGCGACCACGCCGCCGGCCTTCAGGGCCGGCTTGGCGAGGATCGCGGCGGCCCGGCCGGCGGCCGCGTAGGCCTGGCTGACCGACTCGTCGATGCTCTTCGGGTAATGAGCCCCGCCGCAGAGGAAGATGCCTTCGCTGGCGAAGTCGACCGGG
>DATIYD010000022.1:0-5388 GCA_035517975.1 Thermoleophilia bacterium
GATGCCGGCCGCCGGCTCGACCTCGCACTCGAGGCGGCGCAGGATGTCGGCCTGCTCCGAAGAGGCGATCGGCAGGCCGAGCAAGCCGTCGGAGAGGCTCGGGCGATAGAGCAGGCGGGGCGGCGCCGGCGGCCGCTGTCCCCAGGCTTCGACCGTGCCGGGCGCCACGGCGCCGCTGCAGAGCTCGTGGAAGAGCCGGCTCGCCAGGGCCAGGCCGAGCGGCACGTAGCACGGATCGAGGCCCTTCTCGAAGCGCGTGCTGGCCTCGCTGCGCCAGCCGACCTCTTTGGAGGTGCGCATGATGTTGGGGCCGTTGAAGGTGGCCGCCTCGAGCACGAGGTCGGTCGTCTGGTCGTCGACCTCGGCGTCGATCGCGCCGAAGATGCCGGCGATCACCAGGGCGCGCTCGGTGTCGGCGATCACCAGGTTGTCGGGCCGCAGGGCGCGGTCGATGCCGTCGAGCGTGACGATGTGCTCGCCGGCGCCGGCCCGGCGAGCGATCAGCCTGCTCCCGCGGATCTTGGCGGCGTCGAAGGCGTGCAGCGGCTGGCCGACGGCCAGCATGACGTAGTTGGTCACGTCGACCACGTTGTTGATGGGGCGCATGCCGGCGTGCGTGAGACGTGCCTTGAGCCAGGCCGGCGACTCGCCCACGGCCACCCCACGGATGACGCGGGCGCCGTACCGGGCACAGAGGTCGGGGTCGGCGATCTCGACGGCGATCGCGGCCTCGGCGGCGGCGCCGCTCGCGGGCGGCTCGGCGACCGGCGGCGGCGCGAGCGGCAGCTTCGCCGCCGCCGCCACCTCGCGGGCCACGCCGTAGACCGAGAGGCAGTCGGGCCGGTTGGGCGTGACCTCGATCTCGAGCACCGCCTCGGCGACCGGCAGGTAGTCGGCCAGCGGCGCACCCAGCGGCCACTCGGCCGGCAGCACGACGATACCGGGGCTCGTCTGCTCGAAGCCGAGCTCCTGCTCGGAGAGCATCATGCCGTCGGACTCGACGCCGCGCAGGTTGGCCTTGCGCAGCTTGAGGCCGTTCTCGAGGGTGGCGCCGGCCAGCGAGACGGCGACCGTGTCGCCGGCCGCGAAGTTGTCGGCGCCGCAGACGATCTGGTGCACGCCGCCGGCCGCCGGGCCGGCGTCGACCGTGCACAGCCAGAGCTTGTCGGCGTTGGGGTGGCGCTCCTTGGTGAGCACGCGTCCCACGCGGAACAGGGCCAGGTTGTCGGGCTCGTGGGGCGCCCCCACCCAGTCGATGCCCTCGACCTCGGAGCCGCTCATGCTGAGCAGCTCGGCGAGCTCCTCGGCCGAGCCCTCCCAGGCGACGTACTCGCGCAACCAGCTGACCGGCACTCTCATCAGAACTGCTCCAGGAACCGTAGGTCGTTGTCGAAGAAGGCGCGTGCGTCGGGCACGCCGTGCTTGAGCATGGCCATGCGCTCGACACCCATGCCGAAGGCGAAGCCCTGCAGCTCGCCGGCGTCGTAGCCGACGAAGCCGTAGAGGTTGGGATCGACCATGCCGGCCCCGAGGATCTCGAGCCAGCCGGAGTACTTGCACGAGCGACAGCCGGCGCCGCCGCACAGCAGGCACTGCACGTCGAGCTCGACGCTGGGCTCGGTGAACGGGAAGAAGTGCGGCCGCAGGCGGATGGCGCGGTCGGCGCCGAAGAAGCGCCGCGCGAACTCGTGCAGCGTGCCCTTCAGATCGGCCAGCGTGATGCCGCGATCGACCGCGAGGCCCTCGACCTGGTGGAACATGGGCGTGTGGGTGGCGTCGAGATCGGGGCGGTACACCTTGCCCGGGCAGATGATGTAGACGGGCGCCGGCCGCGACTCCATGGTGCGCACCTGCACCGGCGAGGTCTGCGTGCGCAGCAGCAGGTCGCCGATGGTCGCCGCGTGACCGTCGCCGGCAACGCCGCCCGCCGTGGCGTCTGCCGGCCGCCCGGCCAGCGTGCGCTCGTCGATGAAGAAGGTGTCGTCGACCGAACGCGCCGGGTGGTCTTCGGGCGTGTTCAGCGCGGTGAAGTTGTAGTACTCGAACTCGATCTCGGGGCCCTCAGCCACCTGGTAGCCCATGCCCAGGAAGATGTCCTCGACCTCGCGGATGGTGCGCGTGATCAGATGCTGGTGGCCGAGCGGCAGGGGTATGCCGGGCAGCGTGATGTCGACGCGCTCGGCCGCCAGGGCCTGCTCCAGCGAGGCGCTCGAGAGCGTGCCCTCGCGCTCCTCGACCAGCTTCTCGAGCTCGACCCGCACGATGTTGCCCAGCTTGCCAACCACGGGGCGCTGCTCGGGCGGCAGGCTCGAGATGGAGCGCAGGATCTCGGTGAGCCGGCTCTTGCGGCCCAGCACGTGCACGCGCACCTGCTCGAGAGCGTCGCCGTCGGCCGCGGCCGCCACCGCGGCCGCGCCCTCGGCGTAGAGCGCCGCGAGCTCGGGCGTGCGTTCCTGCAGGTCGTGCAGCTGGGCGTCGTCCATGGTCACTCCTTTCGCGCTCCCTGAGGGCGCCGGGGGCGCGAGAGCTCGTACAGGGCGATGGCGCCGGCCACGCCAGCGTTCAAGGACTCTACCCCGCCGCCGGTGGCTCCGGCCAGCGGGATGGTGACGAGGTCGGTCACGCAGGCCAGGGCATCGGTCGACAGGCCGGCGCGCTCGGCGCCGATCACGAGGATGGCCGGACCGGCGGACGCAGCGGGGCCGGTCGAAGCCGCGCCGCCGGCCGCATAGGGGTCGCCCGCCGGACCATCGGCGATCGCCGCCGCGACTTCGTCGAGTGGCCGGCCGTCGTGCGCCACGAGGCCATAGACCGGGCCGGCGTGGAGCTCATCGACGGCCCGGGCGAGCGGCACGTCCTGATAGAGCGGCAGGGCGAAGACGGCGCCCATGCCGGCGCGCACGACCTTGGGCGAGAAGAGATCGACCGAGCCGGGCGAGGCGACGAGGGCGGCGGCGGCGAACGCCGCCGCCGCCCGCACCAGAGTGCCGAGGTTGCCGGGGTCGGCCAGCCGGTCGGCATAGACGATGAGGTGCCGCCCGCCGGCGGGCAAACCGCTGGGCGACGCGTCCCGAGCGGCCGCGCCGGCGGGCCGCGGCGAGCGCAGCTCGCCGAGCGCCGGCGGGACGGGCACGGGAAAGACGGCCATGAGCGCGGCCGGCGATTCGAGGGTCGAGAGCTTGGCGGCGACGCGCCGGTCGACGGCGTAGACGGGAGCGTCGGCCAGGAGGTGTCCGGATTCGGCGAGCCGGGCCTCGAGCTCGGCGGGTTCGCTCAGCGCGAAGACGGCCTGCGGTGCCAGCCCGGCGGCAAGCCCGGCCATGACGAGATCGTCGCCCTCGACGAAGAAGGCGCGCTCGCGGTCACGGTACTTGCGGACATGCAGCGACGCCGCTCGTTTGACGAGCGGGTTCTCTGGGCTCGTGAGGGCGGCTAAAACCCCACGCCGTCGACCTGCCTCATGGTCGGCGCTCGCCTTACGCGGCCTTGGCCGCGGCCGCGAGGGCCGCCTTGGCCTGCTCGACCAGGCTGGCGAAGGATGCGGGATCGGCCACGGCCATGTCGGCCAGCACCTTGCGATCGAGCTCGATCTCGGCGAGCTTCAGGCCGTGCATGAAGGTGTTGTACGAGAGGCCGTGCTCGCGCGCGCCGGCGTTGATGCGCACGATCCACAGCTTGCGGAACTCGCGCTTGCGCACGCGGCGGTCGCGGTAGGCGTACTTGAGACTGCGCTGGACCTGCTCTTTGGCGCGGCGATAGCTCGAGTGCTTCGTGCCGTAGTAGCCCTTCGCCTGCTCGAGGACCTTGCGGCGCTTCTTGCGCGCGTTGACGCTTCGCTTGACTCGAGGCATGTCGTACTCCTTGATCCGGTGAGCGGCGGCCCGGCGTCGGCGGCCGGCCCCGCTCCCTCAGGCGACCCTCAGCGTTTGCCGAGGAGCGTGAGGACTTCTCTACGGTCGCTCTGGCCGACCAGGTCGTTCTTGCGAAAACCGCGCTTGCGCTTGGAGGTCTTCTTCTCGAGGATGTGGCTCTTGAAGGCCTTGCGGCGCACCACCTTGCCGCTCGCGCTCAGGCGAAAGCGCTTCTTGCTCGCGCTATGGGTCTTCATCTTAGGCATGCGCAGCCTCTCCTTGCGACTTCACAGGCGCCAGCATCATGATCATGTTGCGCCCGTCGAGGTTGGGCATCGACTCGATGGTGGCGAGCTCCTTGAGCTCGTCGGCGAGCCGCATGAGGATCTGCTCGCCGCGCTCAGGATGCACGAGCTCGCGACCGCGGAACATGATCGTGACCTTCACCTTGTCTTTGTGCTCGAGGAACCGCACGACGTGGCCCTTCTTGGTCTCGTAGTCGTGGGCGTCGATCTTGGGCCGGAACTTGATCTCCTTGATGATGATGTTGCTCTGGTGCTTGCGCGCCTGCTTCGCCTTGAGCTCGAGCTCGTAGCGGTACTTGCTGAAGTTCATGATGCGGCAGACCGGTGGATCGGCCTGCGGGGCGACCTCGACCAGGTCGAGGTTGCGTGACGCCGCGTAGTCCTGGGCCTCGCGGATGGTCTTGATGCCCATCTGCTGACCGTTCTCGTCGATCAGCCGGACTCGGTCGGCGTAGATCCCGTCGTTGATACGGATACGGGTGTCGGGCCCCCGGGGTTTATCTCTGTCTCGTGGATAGAACGGCTTTCCCATAGAAAAAGGGTCGCCTAAGCGTCCCTACCGGTCTCCTTCCTTGTTCGTGGACCCTGTCGACCAAACGGCGCAGGGTGAGAAGCGGTCGCTTCTGCTCATATCGCGAGTGCGGAGTATACACGACGCCGCTGACAGCGTCGAATACCGCAAGGCCATGACCCCGTCATGTCCGTGACCGTACCCACGGCGCCGCGCCGCGACACGTGCCCGCGACGGTGCCGGCCCCGGACGCGAAGCGCCGGCCGCCGCGAAGGGCGACGACCGGCGCTTCCTTTCGGGCTTGTCTTCCGTAAAGGCCTACCGGTGCTCCTACTCGCTGACGCGCTCGTCGGCGTAGGGGATCGGCTGGCCTTCGCCGGGCCAGGTCTCGGGCCCACGCTTGAAGAACTCGGGCTTGGCGATCCACATGATGACCATGAGGACCACGCCCAGCAGCATGGTGCCGACGGCCATGAGGAACACGCCGCCGATGCCGTGGATGCCCGTGTAGCTCATGCCGTTGCCGCCATCGTAGGGATAGTCGTCGTGGATCACCTTGACCAGGATGGCCCCGAACATGATCGCCCCGAGCGTCGGCGCCACGCCCATCAGGAAGAAGTTCTTGGCGCTCTTCAGGAGCTCCTTGCGGTAGTAGACGGTGGCCGCCAGGCCGGTGCCGCCGTAGGCGATGCAGACCATGATGCCGATCGCCGAGATGGCG